>JAFLDC010000043.1 GCA_017302775.1 Sphingomonadales bacterium | reverse complement strand
GCGAACTGACCTATGGTCTGGAACGCCTCGCGATGTACATCCAGGGCGTCGACAACGTCTATGACCTGGCCTTCAACGATGCCGGGGTCAGCTATGGCCAGGTGTTCCTGAAGAACGAGCAGGAAATGTCGAAGTACAACTTCGAGGTGGCCGATACCGATAGCCTGTTCAAGGGCTTCCAGGCGGCCGAGGCCGAGTGCCGGCGCTGTATCGACGCCGCGATACCGCTCGCCGCCTATGATCAGGCGATCGAGGCGAGCCACCTGTTCAACCTCCTGCAGGCGCGCGGCGTGATCTCTGTCCAGGAACGCGCCAGCTATATCGGCCGGGTCCGCGATCTCGCCAAGGGCAGCTGCCAGGCGTGGATCGACAAGAACAGGGACCAGTGGGCCAGGGACTATCCGGAGTGGAGCCTGTGAGCGATTTCCTCCTCGAACTGCGCAGCGAAGAAATCCCGGCACGGATGCAGGCTGGCGCGCGCGCCGATCTGGAACGGCTGTTCCGCAAGGCGATGGATGAGGCCGGGGTCGCGCTGGGCGAAATCACGGTCTGGTCCACTCCGCGCCGCCTCGCCCTGATTGCGCGCGGTCTGCCCGCTGAAACCGCGGCAGTCAGCGAAGAACTCAAAGGCCCGCGCGTCGGTGCGCCGCCGCAAGCGCTCGAAGGGTTTCTGCGCAAGACCGGCCTCGCCGAAACCGATCTGGTTGAGCGCGACGGGGTGCTGTTCGCCGTGATCGACAAGCCGGGCCGGGCGAGCGCCGCGGTGCTGGCCGAGGCAATCCCCGCGATCATACGCAGCTTTCCCTGGCCCAAGAGCCAGCGCTGGGGCGCAGCCTCGATTCGTACCGAAAGCCTGCGCTGGGTCCGCCCGCTGTCCGGCATTGTCGCGCTGCTGGACGGCGCAGTGGTGCCGTTCGAAATCGACGGACTCCCTTCAGGCAACCAGACACGCGGCCACCGGTTTCATTCGGATGGCGAGATCGAGATTGCCAGTGCGGATGAATATTCAGCCAAGCTGCGCGCGGCCCATGTGATCGTCAACCATGCCGAGCGGGAGAACCTGATCCGCGAACAGGCCAAGGCGGCCGCCGCTGCCGCCGGACTGAAGCTGGTCGAGGACGAAGGGCTGGTGATCGAGAACGCGGGGCTGACCGAATGGCCGGTGCCGCTGCTGGGCCGGTTTGACGAGACCTATCTTGATGTTCCGCCAGAGGTTATTCAGCTAACCGCGCGAACCAACCAGAAATATTTCGTATGCAACGATGCTGCGGGGAAACTCGCCAATGCCTTTGTCTGCACCGCGAACATCGTCGCCCGCGATGGCGGAGCAGAGATCGTGGCCGGCAACCGCAAGGTCCTCGCCGCGCGGCTTTCCGACGCGCGGTTCTTCTGGGAACAGGACCGCAAGGTGCCGCTGGCCGAGCAGGCGAAAAAGCTGGAACGGATCACCTTCCACGAAAAGCTGGGCACCGTCGCCGACAAGGTCGCGCGGGTGGCCAAGCTGGCGGAATGGCTTGCGAGTGAGGGCGTTGTCCCGAACTGCGATCCGGCGCTGGCGCGGCAGGCTGCGGAACTGTGCAAGGCCGACCTCGTCACCGAAATGGTCGGCGAATTTCCCGAACTGCAAGGCCTGATGGGCGGCTACTACGCCCGCGCCGAAGGCCTGCCCGATGCCGTCGCCGATGCGATCCGCGATCACTACAAGCCGGTCGGCCAGGGCGATGACGTGCCGACCGCGCCGGTGACAGTGGCGGTGGCGCTGGCGGACAAGCTGGATACGTTGATAGGCTTTTTTGAGATTGGCTTGCCACCAACCGGCTCAAAGGATCCCTTCGCCCTACGGCGTGCTGCGCTTGGCCTGTTATCACTCATTTTGGAAAATGAATTGCGATTCCCGCTCGATGAAAGTCTCAGGGTCGCAGTGGGGCGTCGAGAGGGTTTCAATTCGGCTATTTACCATGACAGAAACGACCTGATCGAATTTCTCGCCGACCGCCTCAAGGTCCAGCAACGCGAGGCGGGCGTCCGCCACGATCTGATCGACGCGGTCTTCGCGCTCGGCGGCGAGGACGATCTCGTCCGCCTGCTCGCCCGCGTCCACGCGCTCCAGGCCTTTGTCGGCACCGAAGACGGCACCAACCTGCTCGCCGGCTACAAGCGCGCAGCGAACATCCTCAAGAAGGAAGGGTATTCTGCTCCCCTCCCCATTGGGGAGGGGCCGGGGGCGGGGGTACCAACGCTGGCCTCGAACCCCCATCCCAACCCCTCCCCACAGGGGAAGGGCGAAGAGAGGAAAGAGCTTTCCTACACCCCCGAACCTGCGGAAAAGGTGCTGATCGATGCGATTGACGCGGCCGGGCCGACGGTCGCTGCAGCCGTTGCGGCTGAGGACTTTGCCGGGGCGATGGCAGCGCTGGCTTCGCTGCGCGCACCGATCGACACGTTCTTCGAAGAGGTGACCGTCAACGATGCCGATCCAGCCAAGCGTGCATTCCGCCTCTCGCTGCTGGCGCGTTTCCGCGATGCGGTGCACGGCGTCGCGGATTTTTCGCGGATTGAGGGTTAGGGCGTGCGCACGGAAAAATGCGCCCCATGTCAATTTGGATAAAAAGCCTATTCAATACAATGTGTTGGATCATAGCGATCGCTTGACAACTTTACACATCTGTCAAGCAATGGGAACGGCGCAGCAGCCCTGTTGCGCACCACCACTCGGTTCGGCCTTGTCGAAGCAGCGCACGAAAAGGCTGACTCAGCCGCTGCCGGTGGTTAGGGGCAGGATCACACCGGCCACCGATTCGCCGGTTCATGAAAACGGCGAAAAACCATGACTTCATACGTATTCACATTCGGTGGCTCAGCGCGCAGCGACGACCCTCGCAGCCGCGACAAGACTATTGTCGGCGGCAAGGGCGCCAACCTCGCCGAAATGGCCGGGATCGGCCTGCCGGTGCCGCCGGGGTTTACGATCACCACCGAAGAATGCGTCCGCTACCTGGCCGAAGGAGGAGACTTTTCGGACAGCGTGAAGGCCGAAGTCGCCACCGCGCTGGCACATATCGAAGCCACCGTCGGCAAGAAATTTGGCGATCCCGCCGATCCGCTGCTGGTATCGGTGCGCTCCGGTGCGCGGGTTTCCATGCCGGGCATGATGGATACCGTGCTCAACCTTGGGCTCAACGATGCCACGGTGGAAGGGCTGGCCGCCAGTTCTGGCGATGCCCGCTTCGCCTGGGATTCCTACCGCCGGTTCATCCAGATGTATGCAGACGTGGTGCTGGGGCTGGATCATCACCTGTTTGAAGATGCGCTGGAAATCGCCAAGGAAGACATGGGCTACTACGCCGATGTAGAGATGCAGGCTGAGGACTGGCAGGGGCTGGTCAAGGAATACAAGGCCATTGCCGAGGCCGAATTGGGCCGACCGTTCCCACAGGACGTGCAGGAGCAGTTGTGGGGCGCAATCCGCGCCGTGTTTGACAGCTGGGATTCGGATCGGGCCAAGGTCTATCGCCGGCTGAACGACATTCCGGGCGATTGGGGCACGGCGGTCAACGTCCAGGCGATGGTGTTTGGCAATATGGGCGATACCAGCGCGACGGGGGTGGCCTTCACCCGCGATCCCGCGACTGGCGAGAAGGCCTATTACGGCGAATGGCTGGTTAACGCCCAGGGCGAGGACGTGGTCGCTGGCATCCGCACCCCGCAGTACCTGACGAAGGCGAGCCGGGAGCGTGCCGGGGCCAAGCCGCTCTCGATGGAAGAGGCAATGCCGGCCGCATATGGCGAACTTGCAGCCGTGTTCGAACTGCTCGAAAAGCATTACCGCGACATGCAGGACATCGAATTCACGGTGGAGCGCGGGCAGCTGTGGATGCTTCAGACCCGCAGCGGCAAGCGCACCGCCAAGGCTGCGCTCAAGATGGCGGTCGATATGACCGGCGAAGGCCTGATCGATGAAAAGACCGCGATCCTGCGCGTCGATCCGATGGCGCTCGATCAGTTGCTGCACCCTACGCTGGATCCCCAGGCGGCGCGCGACGTACTGACGGTGGGATTGCCGGCCAGCCCCGGTGCGGCTTCCGGCGCGATCGTGCTGGATGCCGACAGCGCCCAGGCCAAGGCCGAACGGGGCGAAGCGGTGATCCTGGTCCGGGTCGAAACCTCGCCCGAGGACATCCACGGCATGCACGCTGCCAAGGGCATCCTGACCGCGCGGGGCGGCATGACGTCACACGCGGCGGTGGTCGCACGCGGGATGGGTCGGCCTTGCGTTTCCGGTGCCTCGGCAGTGTCGATCGACATGGCGAGCCGCACGCTGCGGATCGGGTCGCGCGCGCTTAGGGAAGGCGATCTCGTCACGCTGGATGGCACCACGGGCGAGGTGATGGCCGGTCACGTCCCGACGATCGAGCCGGAACTGGTCGGCGATTTCGGGGTGCTGATGGGCTGGGCCGACCGGCACCGGCGGATGAAGGTTCGCACCAATGCCGAAACGCCCGGCGATTGCCGGACCGCGCGCCAGTTTGGCGCGGAAGGGGTAGGGCTGTGCCGGACCGAGCACATGTTCTTTGATGCCGGTCGGATCGCTGCCGTGCGCCAGATGATCCTGGCGGAGGACGAGGGCGGTCGCCGCGCCGCGCTGGCCAAGCTGCTGCCCGAGCAGCGGGCGGACTTCCACAGCATTTTCGAAGTGATGGCCGGGCTCCCGGTTACCATCCGCTTGCTCGATCCGCCGCTGCATGAATTCCTGCCGCATGCCGAAGCCGAATTTGCCGACCTGTCAGAGACGATCGGGATCGGCATCGAAACGCTCAAGCGGCGGGCTGCGGAACTGCATGAATTCAACCCGATGCTGGGGCACCGCGGTTGCCGTCTGGGGATCACCTTCCCGGAAATCTACGAAATGCAGGTTCGCGCCATCTTCGAAGCGGCCTGCGATGTTGCCGGGCAGGGCGGCGAACCCCCGGTGCCGGAAGTGATGATCCCGCTGGTCGCCACGCGCAAGGAACTGGCGATCCTGAAAGCCTTGGTTGACCGCACGGCAACCGATGTTTTCGCGGAAAAGGGCCGCACTCTCGACTATTTGGTCGGGACCATGATCGAATTGCCACGCGCTGCCCTGATGGCTGGTGAAATCGCTGCGGAAGGCGAATTTTTCTCGTTCGGCACCAATGATTTGACTCAAACTACTCTGGGCGTTTCGAGGGACGACGCGGGCAAGTTTCTGGGCGAGTATGTGGCACAGGGCATCTTTCCGCGTGATCCCTTCGTCAGTCTTGACATCGACGGGGTTGGGCAGCTGGTCGAACTGGCGGCCGAGCGGGGGCGCGCGGCGCGGCCGGGGATCAAGCTCGGCATCTGCGGCGAGCATGGCGGCGATCCCGCCAGCATCGCGTTTTGCGAAGCCGTTGGTCTCGATTACGTCAGCGCCAGCCCTTACCGCGTTCCGATCGCGCGGTTGGCAGCGGCCCAGGCGGCGCTGCGCTAACGCCGCCAACCGGTCAGGGTCAGGATCTCGAAGGTCTCGACCCGGCTGGTGCCGAACGCATGGTCCGCAATCGCGCGCTGGGCGCGCGTCAACGGCGGTCCGGCATGGGTCAGGCAATTGCTCAGGCCCTGCGCGCGCAAGTCGGCCACCAGGCTTTGCAGGCTGGAAAAGCGGACCGACAGGCTGCGGCTGTCTACCACCGGATTGGCCCAGCCCGCCCGTTGCAGCAGCTGCCCGCCGGCCCGAACATCGACCGCGGGATGAAGGCGCGGTGCGGGGCGATCACCATCGGCGCTCTGCATCGCCTCCCGCAAGGCCGGCAGCGATCCCGCGCCGATAAAGCCGGCCAGGGCCAGCCCGCCGGGGGCGAGGGCATGGCGGATATGGATCAACGCGCCGGGCAAATCGTTGGCGTTGTGCAGTGTGCCAAGGCTGACGATCAGATCATAGCCGCCCTCAGGAAAGGGCAGCTCCTGATCGAACCCCGCCCCCGGCTCCGCTTCGGTTACGCGGCAGCCCAGGGCGGCAAGCCGATGCGCCAGCCCCGGCGCGAACCCGATAAGCAGCGCATTCTCGGGCTGATAGCGCAGAAAGCCAAGCCGCTCGATTACATCGTCGGCCATATCCTCGGCCAGGTAAGTCGCGGCTCCCGGTTTGGCCTGAAGCGCCAGCGCCCTTCGCCGTTGGGCGCTGCGCCGGGCCGGGGCAAAGATGGCGAGGGGGGCGGGCTGGTTCACGCCCTACGCCCTGCCTTGCGCTGCCGCGCGGCGCAAGCGATACCGGATGCCGATGCAGCTTCATCCGCTTCTTGTGCCGATCGCTGACCTTGTGTTCCCACCGCGGTGCCCGCTGTGTGGCAGCGCCATGGCCGCGCAGTCGGGGCTGTGCGCGACATGCTGGGCGGAACTCGTCATACCGGGCGAGCCGGCCTGTCAGACCTGCCGCCGGCCTTTGGGGGAAGGGCACGCCGGCACGTCGCTCTGCGCTCCGTGCCTTGCCGATCCGCCACGGCATGCTGGAATCGCCGCCGGGACACTGTACAACGATGCTTCGCGCCGCCTGATCCTGGCGCTGAAACATGGGCATCGCATCGCCCTGGCACCGATGCTGGCCCGTCTGATGCTGGCTCAACTTCCCCAGGAAGTTGACGATCGCTGGATAGTCGTTCCGGTTCCGCTGCACCGCTGGCGGCTATGGCGGCGCGGGTTCAATCAGGCGGGATTGCTTGGTGCCGAGCTGGCGCGGGCGAGAGGCGCCCGGCTGGCGGTTGACGGACTTGTACGCCGTAAGCAGACCCCGTCCCTTGGCGGCCTGGGCAGGACGGCGCGGGCCAAGGCTGTCAGCGGCGCAATCGCCGTCAATCCTGCGCGCGCATCCCTGTGGGATGGCGCCAGTGTGTTACTGGTCGATGACGTACTGACCAGCGGCGCAACCAGCAACGCCTGCGTCAAAGTCCTTCGCGATGCCGGGGCAGCCCGTGTCATGATTGCCTGCTTTGCCCGCGTGCTGGACGAAGCGCTGCCTTAGTCTGATCGGCTTGATGTACCAACGAAAACGCCCGGAACCGAAGCTCCGGGCGTCCTCGTGACGAAACTTTCAGAGCTTCCGCCTGCGCGGTTCGACCGATCCCCCTCGATCAGCCTCGCTCAATCCCTCATGCAGTGAGTAGTCCCTGAACCTGGGCCTGTGGCCTCTCTGCGCGGTCTCAATCCTCGAATTGGCCGGGATTGAAAAGCATGAACCTCTCGCCCGCGCATTTTTGCTCGACACATGTGGTTATCTTGCAACAAAGAGCGGTATGAGCAGCAGCGACAACACCAACCAGGAAACCGGCACGACATTCCGGCCGAAGTTCGACGACAACGGGCTGCTGACCGCAGTGGCCATCGACGCGGCGGACCGTAAGGTACTGATGGTTGCTTTCATGGACGCAGAAGCGCTTGACCGAACTATCGCGACAGGGCGGGCGCATTTCCATTCACGTTCCCGCGGGCGGTTGTGGATGAAGGGTGAAACGTCTGGGCACATCCTGCTGGTCCGGGAGATCCGGGTTGACTGCGATCAGGATGCAATCGTGCTGTATTGCGAACCGCAAGGGGCAGCATGTCACACGGGCGCAGCCAGCTGCTTTTACCGGAGGCTGAACGACGGCTGCCTCGAACCTGCCCAAGATTGACGCTTACGTAAAGGTAAGTTAAAAGCGGCAGCCATGGAACAACTGGCCCAACGTCCGTCTGCGCACGACGGAGCGCATCTGGAAACGCCCGATGCGCTCCAGCGCGAAAGCTTTTCCATTTCCGACCTGACCGACGAATTCGATGTCACTGCCAGGGCATTGCGCTTTTACGAAGACGAAGGTCTGATTGCGCCGGCGCGAGTGGGCCTGACCAGGGTCTATTCCAAGCGCGATCGCGCCAGGCTGGCGTGGATTCTGCGTGCCAAGAACGTCGGGTTCAGTCTTACCGAGATCAAGGAGATGATTGATCTCTACGACCTGGGCGATGGCCGGGTCGAACAGCGCCGCGTCACCATGCAGCGGTGCAAGGAAAAGGTCGCCCGGCTCAGCCAGCAACGCGCCGATCTTGACGCTGCGATTACGGAACTCACCACATTCATTACTCTGGTCGAAAATTTCGACTCTACCGCCCGCGGCAAGGGCTGATCAACTCATTCAAGGATTCCGAAATGCCGATCTACAAGGCGCCCACGCGCGATACCCAGTTCGTTCTCAACGAAGTCCTGAAGCTTGAGCAATACGGCAGTCTCCCAACCTTCGAAAATGCCGGGGCCGACATGGTCGCCACCGTAATCGAAGAGTGCGGCAAGTTCGCTGCCGAAGTTCTCGCGCCGCTCAACCAGCAAGGCGACCAGCAAGGCTGTGTGCGCCATGCCGACGGAACCGTCACAACGCCTGATGGCTTCAAGGACGCATTTGCACTGTATCGCGAATCGGGCTGGGGTACGCTGGCATCGCCCGAAGAATTCGGGGGGCAAGGGCTGCCGCACGTGCTCGGTTTCGTCGTTGAAGAGTTCGTCGCGACCGCCAACCATGCTTTCGGGATGTATCCTGGGCTTACTGCGGGCGCGGTCAGCGCGATTCTGGCCAAGGCCTCACCCGAACTGCAGGCGAAATATCTGCCCAAAATGGTCACCAACGAGTGGCTCGGCACGATGAACCTGACGGAACCGCAGTGCGGCACCGATCTGGGCCTGATCCGCACGCGTGCCGTCCCCCAGGCTGATGGGTCCTACAGCATAACCGGTACCAAGATATTCATCTCAGCCGGTGAGCATGACCTGACCGACAACATTATCCATTTGGTCCTGGCCAAGACCCCAGGCGCTCCGGAGAGCAGCAAGGGCATTTCGTTGTTCATCGTCCCCAAGGTGTTGGTGAACGACGATGGATCGCTCGGTGAGCGGAACGCGGTGTCCTGTGGCAGCCTGGAACACAAAATGGGCATCCACGGCAATGCGACCTGTGTGATGAATTATGACGGCGCGACCGGATGGATGGTTGGCGAGGAAAACAAGGGCCTCGCCGCAATGTTCATCATGATGAACGCTGCGCGCCTGGGAGTGGGCATTCAGGGTCTGGCCCAGGCAGAGGTCGCTTATCAGAATGCCGTGAAGTATGCCCAGGACCGGCGCCAAGGCCGGGCGCTTACCGGACCGGTCGACCCACAGGAAAAGGCGGACCCATTGTTTGTGCACCCCGATATTCGTCGGATGCTGATGGATGCGAAGGCTTTTACCGAAGGAATGCGGGCGTTCTATCTGTGGGGCGGGTTGCTGGTCGATCTTAGCCATAAGGCCGCCAGCGAGGAAGAGCGGGCTTTGGCCGATGACATGATCAGCCTGCTGACCCCCGTGCTGAAGGGCTATGGCACCGACAAGGGCTTCGATACCTGCGTGAACATGCAGCAGGTGTTTGGCGGACACGGCTACATCGAGGAATGGGGCATGAGCCAGTTCGTCCGCGATGCGCGGATCGCCCAGATCTATGAAGGTGCCAATGGGGTGCAGGCGATGGATCTGGTCGGCCGCAAACTGGCGCTTAACGGCGGCCGTGCGGTTCAGGCGTTCTTCGCGGAAGTTGACGCAACCTGCGCCGCTGCAAAGGGACGGCCTGCGCTGGAGAAGCTGAGCGGGCAAATTGAGAAAGCCAACGGCGAGCTGAAGGCCGCAACCATGTGGTTCATGCAAAACGGGATGACGAATCCCAACAACGTCGGGGCGGGGGCGCACCATTACATGCACATCATGGGAATCGTCGCTTTGGGCCTGATGTGGCTCAAGATGGGCGCAGTTGCAGCAGATGCATTGGCATCCGGCAGTTCGGACAAAGCATTCTATGAAGCCAAGCTGGTGACCGCGCGATACTTTGGCGAGCGGTTCGCGCCTGACGCCGGAGCCCTAAGGCGCAAGATCGAGGCGGGCAGCGAGGCGATGATGGAACTGCCGGTAGCTGCTTTCGCTACCGCTTGATCGGGACGGAGCGTGGGTTTAGCCGCGCTCTTCCTGTTTAATCCACCATGCGTTGTCCGCCGTTACCTGCACCTCACCGGCCAACTTGTTCTTGCGCCGGTAGGTGTCGACTGCGATCCGGCAACCGATCAGGTGCCAGTCATCGATGATGACCGCGCCGTGGCGGTTGAGTAGCGGGTAAAGGCATTCAAGTGCCGTTGTTGTGGAGTCAAACGAGTCGGCATCAAGCCGGATCAGCGCCAGCTCGCGATCAGCCAGTGTCGGTAGGGTATCCGCAAACAATCCGGGCAGGAGTTCCAGCCGATCATCCAGCACGCCAAGCCGCGTCAGTCCCGCCGTGACTTCTTCCAGGCCTGCTTCCCAGCGATCGCGCCATTTGTTGACCTGATCATGCCGGAAATACTCGCTTAGCGGGATCCCGGCAAAGCTGTCTGCCGCGATCACGCTCCGTTCGGGCATTTCATAAGCCTGCAGCAGGGCGCGCATAAACGCTACGGCACCGCCGCGCCAGATTCCAGCCTCAACCAGATGCCCTCGAACTCCCGCTGCATCGACCTGCAATAGCAGTGTTTCGATCAGCGCCAGTTGCTGAGCGTTCAACAAGGTCATCGGCTGCCGGTTGCGCGGGATGGTCCATTGCGATGATTCTGGATCGTAAAAGCCGATGGCGCGAAACTGCTGGAAGCTTTGCCCATCGCCAAGCTCAGCGTAGTTGGTGACTGCCCGCTCGATTTGCTCAAGCTGTGCTTTGGCAGCGGTGCTCAGCTGGGACCGGCTCATGTCCTGGGCAAAACCTCATCCAGCAGTTCACTAAACGCCGCCCAGCTTTGCCGATCTGCGCTGGCATCGTAAAACACCGCGCCATTGGCTGGCGATGGGTTTGGATTGGTAAAGCCGTGCGGCACCCCGCTGTAACTGTGAAAATGCCAATTGGCTCCGACCGCGTCCATCTCCTCCCAAAAGCGCAACACGTGATCGCGCGGAACCAGTGCGTCGGCGTCACCATGACAGACCAGAATGCGCGACCGAATTGGACGGTCAGCCCGGCGACCGGTTTCCAGCAGACCATGAAAGCTTGCGACGAGCAGCACATCCGCATCGTCGCGTGCCAGGTCCAGCACGGCCTGCCCACCCATGCAGAATCCTATCGCCGCGCGGGGCGCATCCGGCGCAAGATCCTGCATCGCCCCAAGCGCTGCACGCAGACGGGCGCGGTAAGCATCTGTATCGCCGCGCAACCGATCCGCCAGTAGCGACGCCGCAGCGAAATCCGCTGGTTGCTGCCCGTAGAAATCCGCGATGAAGGCAAGATAGCCAGCCTCCGCCAAGGCCTGCGCCTTGGTTTCGATCGCAGCAGTCACGTTCATGATCGTGGGAAACACTGCGACCGCAGCGCGCACGGCGCCTGGCGGACGCGCCACCCAGCCAGTCAGCGCTATTGCGCCATCATCATAACTGGCCCGCTCCAGCCGGTTCATTCCGGAAGGAAATCAGGAACAGACAGATAGCGTTCCCCGGTATCGTAGTTGAAGCCCAGCACACGGCTGCCACTCGGCAATTCCGCCAGCTTCTGCTTGACGGTTTCCCGCGTCGACTCGGATTCACTCAGCGCGCGTTCCATTCGCGCCAACTCCTGGTCGACCGTCTCGTAGGCGCGGAAGCCGTGCTCCTTCTTGAAGGCCAAGCGCGCCGTTTCTGCCGCCGGCAGATCGCCGCGCAGTTTCTGGATGTGTTCCTTGATGAAATCGTGCTTCTCGCGCACATCCTCCATGTGCACCTGGCGA
>JAFLDC010000429.1 GCA_017302775.1 Sphingomonadales bacterium | reverse complement strand
GTCGATCACGCACGTCATTCGATCACTCCCGCTAACTGAGGATAAGTTTCCAGCAATTGCGCCCGAAGCGCCCCGGCGGGCCGGGCCAGCGGATCCCCGGTGCTTTGCGCGACCCGGCTCAGCGCGGCAAAGCCCGCTGCGCTATCCAGACCCAGGCATTCGCGCAGCGCTTGCCACCGCACAGATTGACTGCCCGTTTCCTCGACCATCGCGACCAGCAAAGGCACAGCATCCGTTCGGCCCATCCGGCCAAGCAGGGCTGCGGTCAATTCAAGGCGACTGTCGCGCGCGGTTCCTGCTGATTGGTGCAGCAACAGGCCATCATTCAGCCGGTGCTCCCGGGTCACCTGGCCGTCGGCAATGCGGCGCTGCAACCGCAAGACCACAAGATTCTCAGCCGCGGAGTGGATCACCTGGGTTTCGTTCATGCCCAATCGGTGCGCGACATCGCCTGCGGTCAGCGTGACCTCCGATAGATCCAGATCGGCGCGATCCGGGCGATGCGTTGCTATCCGCGCCCGCAGCGCCTGCCCTCGGCCCGTGATGACCCTCTCCCAGGTTTCTGCGGGCGGGAAGCAGACTGACACGGGCCGGGGACGCCGGGCCAACCGCACACCGTCAATCGCTTGCAGTATCAGCAGGCTGCCACCCTGACGGCCCACCACCACCGAAGCGACCGCATCATCGATCAGATAGCGTAGCGGTGTCTGCGTCAGCGGCTCAGCATCCAGTTGCCGCACGAACCGGTCGATCAGACTGCCGACCAGCACCGCAGCAGCGTCGCAGCCCGGGTCGAACAGATCTGCCAGCACCGGCAAGTCCGCAATTCCGACACCGCGATCGAGCCGGGCGAGCTCATCGTTCAGTTGCTGCCCCTGGCCTTGCTCTTGCCAAGCCTGAAGGACCGCGCGTACCTCCGCTTGCGCTTGGCGCTGCGGGGCATCGTCACCCCGCAGCGCCGCCAATTCGGATCGAATGATCATCCGGCTGGTCTCGGATCAGCCCTGCAGGACTTCGTAAACGAAGACCATGATGATCACGACATTGTCATCCGACACCAGCGATGGGATCGCTTGCGATACCGAACCGAACACGCCCGTCAGGTTATCCAGATCGGGTAAGGTGGCAATGTCGATTTTTGGCAGGTTCATGGCGTTTCCCTCTGTTTGCCACACGGCCTGATACCGGCAGCTGGCGCGACACCGCCCCGCCGTGGCGCAAAGGTGAAATTAAAAGATTGTAACGGCGCCGCCCGGGCGGCACAGACGCGGCCATGACCGCCTCCAAAACCCTGCATGACCTGCCACCGGATTTTGTCTTCGACCCGGCACGCGCCTCCAAATTGACGACCCGACATGGCCATGGCGGGTGGCTCGGCATTGCCTATCACCAGCACGGAGCAGACTGGGTTGAACTGGCCTTGCCTTGGCGCGACGAACTGGTCGGGGTGGCGGAAACAGGCGTGCTTGCCTCTGGCCCGATCATCAGCCTGATGGACAATGCGACGTCAATGGCGGTCTGGACCCTTGCCGGACGGTTCGTGCCGCACGCCACGCTGGATCTGCGGGTGGACTATATGCGTGCCGCGGTACCCGGTAAAACCGTGATCGGTCATGGCGAATGCTACAAGCTGACGCGGACGATCAGTTTCATCCGCGGCATCGCGCACGACGGCGATCCCGAAGATCCCGTCGCCCACGTGGCTGGAACCTTCATGGCAACGCACGGAACCTACCTGTGAACCTACCCGAACTCCCCCCCTATGCCACCGCGCTGGGCATTGAACTGGATCACGACGAAGCGGGCCGGCCGGTGCTGCACATGGACTATTCCGAACGCGTCGCCGGCCGTCCGGGATTTCTTCACGGCGGGGCGATGAGCGGGCTGATGGAGATGGCCGCGATTGCGGCTTTGCGGGCCGAACTGGAACGACGCGGCGAACCGATGCAGCTAAAGCCGGTCAACGTGACGGTGGAATTCATGCGTGGCGGAACGGAGAAGCGCACCTATGCCATGGGCACGGTCACACGGGCCGGCCGCCGGGTCGCCCTGATCAACGCCGAATGCTGGCAGGATGATCGCGCCAAGCCGATCGCGCTGGCGCAGATGAAGGTGCTGCTTAGCCCCGCCGAATAACTACGGTGCAGGCATGCGAGACGGCGGGCCGCGGTTCGCCGGTCAGTCTGCGCATCGCATCGGCCCGCGCCAGCGCAAGGATGGCTGGGGGAATATCCGGATCGTGGACCACCAGATCGGCATTGGCCAATGCCCGCGCCGCACGCAGGGTCAGGTCATCGGGATCATCACTGGCAAGCGTAATTTCAAGCGTGGTGACCAATCCGCCCGCATGCCCGGCCTCAGCCGCGCCGAGCCACGATTGGAAAAGGTCCGGAGTGAATTCGCGCAGTGGATCGAGCGCACCGCCGGGCGCCAGCGCCGCGTCGATCTGTTTGCGCCGCACGACGGGATCGGGCCAGATTGTGCGTAGCCGCGTGCGCGCCGCGCCAATTGACTGGGCCAGTGCGCCGAGTGATTGGGGCAGCAGCTTCTCCAACCGCATCCTCAGTGCCTTAGCCAGTCCAGCAGAGACCCCGCCGGTGCCTACCGCTATCAGCACCGGCCCGCGCTCAAGCAGGCTCGGCACGGTAAAATCACACAGGTCCGGGCGGTCGGTCACATTGATCAGCAAGCCCCGGGCCCGTAGCCGGGCCGCCGCCGCATCAGGCGCGTCCAGTGCAATGAAGGCCAGCCGGGCGCCCTGGTCATCCTCGCCCACCGGCAGCGCACCCGCCCGTTCGAGCATGCGACGCTTGGCCTCTCCTGCATCTCCTTCCGCCAGCAGAATTACCGGCTGACCGGCCAAGCGATGGAACAGCGGCAGCGATTGCACCTGGGTCAGTCCAGCCAGTCCGGAACCCGTTCAGCGGCCGTGATCGCCTCGGGCAGGATCCGGTCGGCCACAATCGCCCACTTGTCGCCATCGACCATCACTTCGGCCACGAAGCCGCGGCTGTTGTACGAGCTGGCCATGGTTGCGCCATAGGCCCCGGCGGTGCGGAACACC
>JAFLDC010000428.1 GCA_017302775.1 Sphingomonadales bacterium | reverse complement strand
CCCATCGCACCCGCCGATGATACCGCACCGACACGGCCTGCGCTCTCGGTGTGCATCACGGCATAGATCCAGCTTTCGGGCAGGCCGAAGCGCTGGGAGGCTTCCGTCACATGTGCAGCAATGTCGACGGCACGCAGCTGCACCTGTTCGGCAGCGACTTGCCCATAGGCAGGCGCGCTTCCGAGCAGGCAGAGTGCCGAGAGGAGGAAGGCGAGCGGAGCAGTCACGCGCATGGCTCAGCCCGCCGCTTCGCGCTTGGTCGGGCGCGACCAGATCAGAACGTGGCTGCCCGCATCGCCCTGGAACAGGTTGGCGCGCAGGGGCTGGATAAACATCGGATCGTCGATCTGGATCGCGACATATTCGCCGGCCTTCTCGCCAACATGCTTCCAGCCTGCACCGACCTCGCGCGCTTCGTCGTCCGATCCCGCAACCACCCGGAAGTCCGGTGCATGCTCGCTGTCCGAGTTTTCAGCCGGAACGAGGACAAGATCGATGTCGAGCGTCAGGGTGGTCAAATGCCCGGCAAAGCCGCCGTCGGCGGCAACAAACAGTCCGATACGCATGGGTCAGTCTCCTTCGGTTGGTGAACTGGGGGTGGGCTTGGTGGGTGAGGCTGAGAGCGGATCGGCGAACCACTTGTGGTCGCCGTCGCCCGCTTCGTCGGTCCAGATGGGCGTCGCACGGCCGATGACGTCGGTGATGCGCAGCACGCCAAAATACCGCCCATCGAAGCTGTCGGGCGCAGCCGGGTTCATCACGAACAACTCGCCGGAGCGCAGCGTTTGGCAGCCGAACCAGGCGGGAAGTTGGCGGCCAAGCCGGTCACGCGCACGCGCCGCGCCAGCAAAGTTGCCGTCGATGGTCACGCCGTGGCCGAAACGGCAGACGCGCTGACCACTGACGGCAGCAATGCGCTTAATCAGCGGCACGCCTGCGGGGAGGTAGCCTCGTGCCGCGAGGATCTGGCGCAGCGCGGTCGGCGGCTCGATTGCCACTCGCTCGCCGACGTGCAAGCTGGTTTTCCGCCGGATCGCGTAAAGCCCGGTCGGAACCGATGCGCTGGCATTCCACACCGCGTAGCGCGAGACCGGCACGGTGAGCGTCGCAAGTGTGGCACCGGCCACCAAGCCTGCGAGCAGGTAACGCCACCGGATCATGACAGCAGGTCCTTGCGCTGAAGCCAGGCGCGATGCCGCGCTGGCGCGTAGGCGCGCGGCACTTCGCGCGCAGCCATCCGGTTGTGGATGTGCCGCCAATGATCGGGCGCGACATCGGTAGGGTCGATGCCCGAAGCTTCGATCGTATCGATCAGGCGGAAGACCTGAGCGACCTTGGGCCAGCCATGAACCGCGAGCAGGACCTCGCCGCCGGGTTCGACCTGCGTGACTGGCGTGACTGGTTCGTGCGGCTCCACTGCACGCACGATGTCGAGCGTCGAGCGGATGGTGCCGTAGTCGTTGCTGGCCCAGCGCACGAGGGCGAACACCTGGCCGGGCGCATAGCTCTCTATCCGCTCGCTGCGGCTGACGATCCGGTTTGCCACGGGCTTGCCGAACTTGAGCCAGTCCTCGTGCTTGCCTTCGCGCCAGAACAACGTGACGTGGGTGAGTGGCGTATCATCGCTCACCCTCGTCTCGGCAGGCCGAGCGGGCGGCGCTGCTCCGTCCGTCCACAGGCGCGGTTCCGTTAGCAAGAATCCGAAGGATTCTTTGTTAGCTAAGTTAAGGGCGCAAATTGGCGCAGATTTCTGCAGGTTTGCGAGCCATTTCGGTTCCCGATAGTCCGAACTTTCGGTTCCTGATCGTCCGAGTCCGGCGGTTCCTGATAGTCCGAACGACATCACGACATATCCACAGGCTGAAAACCGACGCGGCGCATCGCTGCGTCGAACGGATCGAGGGGGATGGAAACGAAGTTCAGCCGCTCGCGGCCGAGCGCATGCTCAAGGCTGAGGGCGTATCCGGGCAGCGCCTGACGACGGACAATATCGCGCAATTCGAAGGCGAAGCGCTTGGGCGGCGAGAGCGCACCGGACTTCAGATGGAGGTGCTGAAAGTCGAAGCTCCAGCCACCCTTTTGCTTGCCGCCATGCTTGCGCACGAGCCGGTAGAGCCAGCGCTCGAGCCCCCCGGTCAGCGCGAAGTAAGCGGGGTCGATCGTGAGCACGAGTGCCTGGTCGAGCACGCCTTCGTAGAACCAGTCGGGGATGATCATCTCGATCCCGAGCGCTCGGCCCTTGGCGTCGAGTCGTTCCTTCCATTCGTTGATCCAGCTGAACCGGTGCCGTCGCCGCGCATCGCGTTGACGGATCGATGTGGCGATCGTCGTCGATTGCAACCGGTCGAGCCCGGCCTTCAGTCGCTCGTAGCTGGCCTTGCCGGTACCGCGCCGGGTGAAGGCGAGGATTTCGTGTGGGCTCGCGGCGATCAGCCGCGAGGTCGCGCGGCTGGCATCGCGTGCTTCGACTATCTGGCTCGCGACCCAGATGAGGACGTCGGCGTCCCAGATGGTCGCCATCCCGTGTTCGGCAGTAGCTTCGACTAGAATCGAAGTCTCACCCATCCGGAAGTCGATCGGGCGAACCCGCTTGGTCTTGGCGAGGCTGAAGAATGGCCAGGCCATCAGATCCTGCGCATCACGCGCAGCGATATCGCCGCCTGCGCTGACGAACAGGTCGAGCTGGCGGCTCTCAGGCGGGAAGTGGGATAGGCGCTGCATGTTCCGCCTCAGCGACGCACCGGCGGCGTATAGCCGTCGAGCCGCTTGGCGGGATGGACCACGCCTTTGCCGGGATCGCTGGTCGAACGGCGCAGGCCGAGTTCGGCCCAGGCGTCGAGGTCTTCAATCGAGTAGACGATCCGGCCACCGAGCTTGCGATAGACCGGGCCGGTTCCGTAGCACCGGTGCTTCTCCAGTGTCCGGGCGGACAGCCCGACATGGACGGCGGCATCGGGCGTCCGCAAATATCTGGCGACGACGGGTGTGGGTCTGGCTTCCATGGGTGGCCTTTCGCTGCTGCTCGGCGACAGCGGCGGGCTGCCGCTGGTCGCAGGCAGCAATGGCGAA
>JAFLDC010000427.1 GCA_017302775.1 Sphingomonadales bacterium | reverse complement strand
GATCGCCGCGTGCGCCGCCGACTGCGTGGCCGCCTCGGTGGGCTTCGGGATCCGGGAGATGTTCTGGTGCGCTGGTTGCCAGGGCGGCCTGTACCCGATGAACGGCCATGTCCCGTACCACATGGGCGGCGTGCGCACCGCGGCCCTGATGGCTCAGCGGCTGACGGCCAAGATGCACCGCGAGCTGATCGCGTGGGCCTGGCACGGCCAGGCCGGCCTGTGCGGGCCCTACTTCGCGCCGGTCATGGACAAGACCGCCTACAAGACCCAGCTCACCCATCCCATCCCGAACACCGCGAAGGAAGCCGGGAAGTGCTGCCAGCCCTTCGGCCGCACGACCGTGACCTGGGGCGCGGGGAAGGAGTACCCGGTGCGCGGCGAGGACTTCGCCTTCATGTTGTTCAGGAAAAGGAACTGCTGTGTCGGCTACTGACCGCTCCCACCTCCCCAGCCTCCTGCGGCGCGCGCTCACCTGCCTGCTGGCCGCGGGCGCGCTGCCAGCGGTCTGGGCCGCCGGCTCAGCGATCACCGAGGCCGATATCGAGCGAGCGCGCCGCGCCCAGCCCACGGTCACCGAGCAGGACATCGAACAGGCGCGGCGCAAGCACAGTTTGCCCCCGATGGACATCCCGGCGAGCGCCCCCGCGACCATTGCCCCTTCCATCGACGCCCTACCGCAGCCCGTGACGCGCACGCCGATCGACCTCGAAGCGCTGGCGCGCGGCTATGCATCGCAGGCGGACGCGATGGAAGCCGCCCAGGGCCTGGCAAAAGGTCCCGGCCTGTTCATCTTCGTCAGCCTCGCGATGCCCCGGTCTACCCTGCAACGCCTGATCGACCAAGCTGCTCGCGCGCGGGCCTCAGTCATCCTGCGCGGCCTGGCCAACGGTTCGCTGCGCCAGACCGTGGCCCAGGTGCAGCCACTGATCGGCCAACGCCAGGTCGCGGTGCAGATCGACCCGCAGGCCTTCGACCGCTTCGCGATCGTGCGGGTGCCCAGCTTCGTGCTGGTGCGCGACGGCACCCGGCCAGTCTCCTGCGCCTCCGGCAGTTGCGCGCCGCCCGAGGCCTTCTTGCGCACGGCCGGAGACGTGAGCCTGGACTACGCCCTCGAGCATATGCAGCGCGCCGCCCCTGCCTTCCGCGCCGATGCGGCCCCGTTCCTCGCACGGTTGCGGAACTAGGAGACCTGCATGCCTACCGCTCTTGCACTGCTGCTGCGCCAGATCGTCGTCGGCTTCACGCTGGCCAGCTTCCTTGCGACACAAACGGCGGCCGTGGCCGGCCCGCACGAGGAAGGTACGGCCGCAGGGCAGGCGGCCAACCCGGTGGCCCGGGAAACGATCACGACGCCCAGCGCTACGTCCGTGGTGCCGGGCTACACGGCGGCACCGCCCGAGCGCCTCTACTACGGCCAGCCCAATCTCTCAGGCCAGACCAGTGCCCAGCTCGCCGCCTGCGCGCTCACGCCCAACGACCCCGTGTGCCAGGCGCTGCTGGGCGCCCGGGCTTCAGCCAACACGCCGCGGGAGCCGGTCTCGCCCTACGACCCAGCCGTGCTGGGCGCCCGGCGCATCGCGGCCAACCCGTCGACGCAGTTGGAGGACATCGCGAGCTACTACAGCGGCTGCCAGGTCGATACCGTGGCCACGCCGGCAACGGAGACCCGCGTGTGCCGTCAGTACAGCGGCGCCACGGCGCAATCCTGCGCGCGCACCCTGTCGGCGTCGATCTCGCGCACGAGCAGCTGCTCGCCTGGCGATTGGTTCGCCCAGGCGGCCTCGGGAAGAATCGCGCTGGCCGTGCAGTGCAAACCGGATCTGCCGGCCTCGGCCCAGCATTTCCGGGTCACGAGCAACGGCGTGCCGCTGGCCTTCTTCGATGTGAACATGAGCGCCGCGTACGTGTTCCCGCAGATGGTCGCTCAAGTGCCAGGTGGCAACTGGTGGGGCGGCGGCGCCAACGGTGTCTGGGTCGCCAACAACCGATGCAACGGCGACGACTGCCGCCTGATCGGCTTCATCACGCAGCAGTACCGGCAGATCTGCACCGGCAGCGGCGGGGACGCTGGTGATATGACCTGCACCACCGAGCGGCCCTTCCTGGAGGTCTACGCCGCCTGCCCCGCCGGAACGCAAAGCGGCGACCACATCGCGTACACCACCGGTGGCGGCGGTGACGGCGGCTCCGGCCAGACGACCTACCTGGACAAGGCAACCTGCTACGCGCCGACGCAGGGGCCCTCGGACTACCCCGGCTCCGACGACACGGGCGCGGTCTCGGGCAGCTACTGGACGGTGCAATCGAGCCGCCCCGTCGTTGGATTCCAGTTGAACCCGGCCTACGGCCCGATCCCGCAAATGACGCTAGCCTATGAGCGGCCGCACACCACGGTCACGGAATCGGACCAGTGGGACGATCAATGTCCCAACCTCCAGGGCGACGGTCGTTGCTCGATTTCCGGTGCGGCGCGCTGCGTGGACGGGCCGGCGACCCGGCAGATCGACGGCGCGCCGGTCACACGGGCTTGCTGGCGCTACGAGACCGCGATGTCGTGCCAGTACGGCGCACCCACCGACGAATGCGCGCCGCTGGCTGCAGCCGGCTGCACACCGGCGGGCACCAGCTGCAGGCAGACCAACCCGGCCACCGGCGCGTGCGAGATCACCGAGAACCGCTACACCTGCCCGGTGGCGCCGGGCTCGACGGTGGCGGCCAGCAACTGCCCAGCCAACGTCTTCTGCATCGCGGGCAACTGCTTCAACACGGCCTACACGAACGATGCCGACTTCGCCCGGTCCATGTCCTTCCTGGAAGCCGGGCGCCAAGCTGGTGTCTACCTCGACACCGACAACCTGCAGGTCTTTAAGGGAGAGGCCAACAGCTGCCGCGACCGCCTGCTCAAGAACTGCTGCTACGCCGACTCGGCCGGCTCGGGCATGAGCAACCAGAGCGTCTACGGCGTCGGCTCACGCCTGGTCTACGACACGCTCATGAACGCCGGCAACCGCGAGTTCGTCTACCAGGGGCTTTCGGCTCTGCTGACCGGCGGAGGGGTCGCCGGCAGCTTCAC
>JAFLDC010000426.1 GCA_017302775.1 Sphingomonadales bacterium | reverse complement strand
GGTCGTCGGGGATTGGGGCAGCGTGCTGGCCACCACGACCCTGAAAGGTCTCGCAGCGGCCTTGCCCGGCGATCGCTTTGTCCAGACCCATCGCAGCTACATCGTCAATCGCGATAGCGTTGTGGAGCAACGCCATGACCGGCTGCGGATGCGCGATGGCTCGGCCATTCCGATCGGCCGTTCATTCCGCAGCGTGCAGCTGCTAAAATGATGATCGACAACGCTTCCTTCCGGCGCGTTGTCATTTCCGTACCCAAGCAGCAGCGCCTGGATCGCGCCGAGCGATAGGACCACGAACTGTCCGCCGGCTTCGAGATTGGGCGCACCGAAGCGCGCGGCACTTTTGACTTTGGTCTATCGCCCTCAGGCAGTAGACTGCCCGCTTCGCCGCACGGGTTATCGGGTGCGGGCAGGGGGGGATTTCGGGCGTGAGCCTGCGGGCTGCAGCAATCCTGGCATTGGCGCTGATCGCGGGTCTGTTCGCGCTGGCAACCTATGTCGAACGGCGCGGCGTCCGCATACAAGGGCGTCCACGGCTGCGCCATCTGACCTACACATTGGCGCTGGGCGTCTATTGCTCAAGCTGGACGTTCTACGGCGCGGTCGGAAGCGCGGTCCGCGATGGCTGGTCCTACCTGCCGATCTACCTTGCGCCGATCCTGTTGCTGCTCGGGGCGCCGCGGTTTCTGCGGCGCCTGTCAGAAGCGGTTGCCCAGGAACAGGCCAGTACCGTGTCAGACTTCATCGCCGCGCGATTTGGCAATGATGTGGTGATCGCCCGATTGGTGACGGTGATCGCGCTGCTCGGTTCGATCCCATACGTAGCATTGCAATTGCGCTCGATTGGCAGCGCCATGACGATCGTCTCCGGTCAGCCGGTAGAGAACACCGTGATGATCGTATCGGCATTGCTGTTGGCCTTGTTTGCAGCCGCCTTCGGTGCACGGCGCTATGAACTGGCTGGGCGCAGTGAAGGACTGGTCTATGCCATCGGGCTGGAATCGCTGATCAAGATCGCAGCGCTGGCGGTTGTCGCCGCGCTGGCTGGGGTACTGCTGATCGGCGCGGCTGACAGTCCGGCGATGCAGCGCGGCGCGGCCCAACTCGCGGCACAGTTCCGGCCGGGCCGGCTATCGCTTGAAGTCGGGGTGATATTCCTGATTTCCGCCACGGCGATCATCGCCCTGCCGCGTCAGTTTTACATGGGGCTGGCGGAAGCGCACAGTACCGACGATCTGGTCCGCGCGCGTTATGGCCTGGCGGCTTACCTGGCGACCATGGCGCTGCTGGTCTTGCCGATTGCACTGGCCGGTATCGTCTTTGTTGGCATGGATATATCGGCTGATCTCTATGTGCTGGACGTGCCGATGGTGGCGGGCGGCAGCCTGGCGGTAGCGGCCGCGCTGATCGGCGGGGTCAGCGCTGCTGCATCCATGGCGATTGTCGATACCACCGCGCTCGCCACGATGGTCTCAAACGACCTTGCCTTTCCGTCGGTCCTGCGCAGCCGCACCGCTGCGCAGGAAGGCGCGATCGGGCGGCGGATGCTCGAGGTGCGCCGCGCCGCGATCCTGGGGATCATGTTGCTGGCGTTGGCCTGGGCGTTGCTGGTATCCCCATCCAGCTCGCTGGCCTCGATCGGTCTGATCGCCTTTGCGGCGATGGCGCAGTTTACGCCGCATCTGATCTTCGCAACCTATGGGTCACGGCGCGATCCGCTGGCTGGAAGAGCCAGTCTGGCGACCGGGTTGGTGCTGTGGCTCTATACTCTGGCCCTGCCGCCGATCATGCCTGAATCGCTGACGGAGATGCTGACGGGATCGCTTGTCGATCCGCTCAAGCTGTTCGGGATCGGAAACGGATCGCCGATCGTTCACGGTGTGCTGTGGAGCCTGGGCGCGAACCTGACGGTCTATGCCATGCTGGCGGCGCGGGGGTTCACCGCGCCAGGATTGCCGCGCTTCCTGCGCGGCCAGCGTCAGGTGGCGGATCTGGCGGAGCTGGCCGATCTGACTGCAAGCTTCGTCGGACGCGACCGGGTGGCGGCAGAACTGCCCAAGGCGCGCAAGGGCGTCCCGATCGATCGCGGCTCTGCCAAGAAGGCGCGTGACCTGATCGCCAGCGTGGTGGGCAGCTCGTCGGCGCGGGCGCTTGTCACTTCTGCACTGGCCGGAGGCACGATGAGCCTGGCAGAAGTCACCCGGGTACTGGATGAGGGCGGGCAGAGCCTGCGCTTTTCGCGGCAGTTGCTGGCTGCAACCTTTGAAAACATCGACGCCGGGATCAGCGTGGTTGATCGCGGGCTCAACCTGATTGCCTGGAATACCCGCTATCTTGAATTGTTTGACTATCCTGCCGGGATGGTCCGTGCCGGGGTGCCGGTGGCGGAACTGATCCGTCACAATGCTCGGCGCGGGGATTTCGGGCCGGGCGATATCGAATTTCACGTCCAGAAACGGCTGGGCCACTTGCGGCGCGGCCTGGAGCACGGCTTTGAACGCCGCCGCAAGGACGGGCGCGTGATCAAGACCGTGGGCGGGCCGATGCCCGATGGCGGTTACGTGATGAGCTTTACCGACATCAGCGAGGAAGCCCGCGTTCGCGACGAGCTGGAGCGTACGCTCGATGAGCTGGAAATTCGGGTGACGGAACGGACCAGCGACCTCTCCGAAGCAAACCGCCGCTTGGCCGAATCAGACCGCGACAAGACCCGGTTTCTTGCCGCTGCGAGCCACGATCTGCTGCAGCCGCTTCACGCTGCCCGGCTATTCACAGCGGCGCTCGAACGGGAAGTGGACGAGCGCCCCCGGCAACTCGTCAACCGGGTGGAAAGCGCAATCGTGGCGGCGGAAGATCTGCTGCGAGCGCTGCTCGACATTTCGAAGCTTGACGCCGGCGGCGTGCAGCCCCGGCCCGAGCCGGTGAATTTGCGGGCATTCCTGATGGACCTGACCGACAGCCTGCGTCCGCTTGCCGAAGAAAAAGGTCTGACCCTTCGGCTGGCCGCTACGCCCGGATCGGTGATGACCGACCCGGCCTTGCTGCGCTCGGTCATGCAGAATTTCCTTACCAACGCGGTGCGATA
>JAFLDC010000425.1 GCA_017302775.1 Sphingomonadales bacterium | reverse complement strand
CCTGGGCACCGGCATCGGCAAGGACGAGTACAAGCCGGAAAAGCTGCGCTACCACCGCATCATCATCATGACCGACGCCGACGTCGATGGCGCGCACATCCGCACCCTGCTGCTGACCTTCTTCTACCGCCAGATGCCCGAACTGGTCGAAGGCGGCCACATCTACATCGCGCAGCCGCCGCTGTACAAGATCAAGCACGGCCGCACCGAGCTGTACGTGAAGGACGACCACGAGCTGAACCAGTACCTGCTCAAGCTGGCGTTCGACGAATCCAGCCTGGTGCCGCGCGAGGGCGCCGAGCCGCTGTCCGGCAGCGCCTTCGAAGAAATGGCGCGCGAATACCTGCTCGCCGAAGCCATCGTCGAACGTCTGGCGGAGTACGCCGACGGCGAACTGCTGCGCACGCTGCTCGAACACAACATCGCGCTCAGCCTCGACGACGAAGCCGCTGCCCGCGACAGCGCCGCCCGGCTCGCCGCGAAGCTCCCGTCCAATGTCACCCTGCTGGCCGAATACAACGACAAGACCGAAGCCTGGCAGCTGCGCATTGAGCGCATGCACCACGGCAACCGCAAGATCGGCCGCGTCGATGGCGAATTCCTGCTGTCCGGCGACTACCAGCGCATTCGCCACGCCGCCGAACTGATCGCCGGCCTGGTCGGTCCCGACGCCATCGTGAAGCGCGGCGAAAAGCAGCAGGAAGTCGCCAGCTTCACCGAAGCCACTCGCTGGTTGCTGAACGAAGTCGAACGCAACCTCGGCAAGCAGCGCTACAAGGGCTTGGGCGAAATGAACCCGGAACAGCTGTGGGAAACCACCATGGACCCCACCGTGCGCCGCCTGCTGAAGGTGCAGATCGACGACGCCATCGCCGCCGACGAAATCTTCACCACGCTGATGGGCGACAACGTCGAACCGCGCAGGGCATTCATCGAGAACAATGCGCTGAATGCGCGGAATATTGATGTTTGAATTTGTCGGTTGCTAGAGAAATAGAGCTTTTTCTAGTGGGCGAAACTACTCGTAAAAGTGACAATCTAAGCCGCATTCGAATCACGCTTACCGAGCGCGACAAGCATTGCGGTGACTGCGCAGTGTGTAACCTAAACCTGTTCTACGAGCAGGCTTTTCAGATTCCGCAATATGGTGACGGACATGTCAGCAGGCGGAATTTCGTGTAGACGCGCCAAACCTTCGATAGCAATCCAGACATCGCTTGGCATGACAGGACGAGCATCGATTTGGATGAACGGCCCATCTGTTTCCGTCAGGATGCGGTCCAACGGAAGCGTCTTCGTTATCGCTGCGCGCTTTTCATTCGCTAGCATCTCGGTATTCACGGAAAAATAGCAACCCAGATCGACCGCTCTTTTAGCCTCCGCTACTGTGCCGGTGAACCAATGAAGCACAACACGACCCCGCGTTGACGGCAGGTGCTGCTCAATCGTATCAAGCACCGCTTTGGTTGCTCGGACGCTATGTGTTGTGATGATCTTGTTCCCCGCCGCCGCACAAAGCGTCAATATGCGAGCGAAGATTTCCTTCTGTTTCTGGAAGGACCTATAGAACCGCGGACTCGCGTCCAATCCGACTTCGCCCACATAGCGGGTACGTGGCAGCAATTCCTCCCATAGTCCGATCTCATGAGCGCGGTCGGCAACCAGTTGAGGATGCAGGCCGAGAGCAGCCCGAACGTGATGGGTAGTGGACGTAAGTTCATAGTTCCGCGGCCAAGCCTTGGGCGTGGTTGTAACTGTGAGGGTAAACACCCCGTCACGCTCGCAATGCTCCACCGCAGCCGCATGGTCGGGGTAGAGATCGAGGTGGCAATGAAAATCAACTAGACCCGATCGCATAGGGCTTCTTACGACGGTTCGGCGCGAACGCCGTTCAGCAAGCACCCAACTTCTTCCAATCCACGGCGATAGACATCAGCTAGGGAATTATGACGATCGGGATAATCATAAAGCGGCCCCGGCTTGTGGATGAGGACCTTGGCCAGCCCCGGGTGCTTCGATAGCCGTGCGATCGCGATCTGGAAGGATCGCACCTGCTGACCTTCGGCCTGCTTGGTGTCCAATGTCGCGGCCTTTAGGTCGGGCACACCGTAAATCGTGGAATCCTTGCCTCGCAGAGAGGCCCGCCGAATGAGACATGGCAGGCAGTATCCGCAGTGTCCTTGCGGCTTTTTGGTCCATCGCCCCTTCGTAGGTGACGAACATGATACCGACAGTGGGGCGAGTTGCTTCAACAGGGTCGGATTGGCGCATTCGGCGACCATCTCCCCCTTCGTCCTGTCCCAATAGGGGTTTTCGACCTTGCCTCCGATGCCGAGCGCCCGGAGCAAATCATTCCACCGAGCCATGTAGAAGGGATGCGTCGTCCGTGTGCTGAGCGCGCCGAGTCGGAGCCGATCGAGCGGCACATTGAGCGCGATCAAGCCATTCTCCGGAACCTTGAGCACGAAGTCGCGGCCGAGCGCGGTGCCGGCGGCGACGCCCAAGGAGAAGAACAGGAACGAACGGCCGCGCGTCGTGCCCTCCGACCCGACATCTTCGACGAGGCCACTATCAAAGTTCATCCACACCCGCAACCGATCAAATACGGACGACTTGTAGGCGGCCTTTAAACCATCGAAGCACTGCTCCTGTGATTTGCTCACCAGCCCCTCACCGGCGTGGCTGACGAGAAGTGGCGTCTCGCCAGCGCTCAAGCTGTCGATCGCGCCGATCAGGCTGTCCAAGCCACCGGAGAAAAGGCTCACGCCATCGAACGGCACCGGAATGAGATCTGGCGCGGCGGCGGGAACCAGTTTCGCGTAGCCTTTTGCCCGTTTCCGAAATCCGACATCCCATTTGTCACCCGTCAGGAAGTTCAAGGCGCGAACCAGGATCGGCGCAGCGACCGCCCATAGAGCCGGATCGCTGACGGGAACGACCAGCCGAATCTCGCGTGTCCAGGCGTCCTGCGATTCAGTCGAGCGAGAGATGCGGGTGTCCGCCGCATGAACATGGGCCGCGACCACGAGTATGTCCGCCCCGATCTCGCTCGGGGTCAGGTGCAGCGCATTGAGGTCGGCCAAGGCGTGA
>JAFLDC010000424.1 GCA_017302775.1 Sphingomonadales bacterium | reverse complement strand
CTTTGTCACGCTGACCGGCATCGCCACCCGCAACGGCATTCTCAAGATCAGCCACTACATCAACCTGTGCGCTTTCGAGGACGAGGTATTCGGGCGAAAGATGATCGTGCGCGGCTCGCTGGAGCGGCTGACGCCGGTGTTGATGACTGCCCTGGTCGCCGCCTTCGCCCTGACGCCGCTACTGAACGGCTGCGCAACCTCGGCAAATTCACTTTTTGCCGAGGTTGCCGCGCATCGCTTTGCGCAAACGCCGATGCGCAGCTTCGCCGCCACCGGATCGCTGGTCGTCGCGGCTTTCTACATGATCGCGCAGATGGTCGGCGCGGGCCAGTTGATCAAGGTGCTGTTCGGTCTCGACTACGTGGTCGCGGTGATCCTGGTCGGCGTGCTGACGATGTGTTATGTCCTCTTCGTCGGGATGACCGCGACCACCTGGGTGCAGATCATCAAGGCGATCATGCTCCTTTCGGGCGCGACCTTCCTGGCGCTGGCCGTCCTCTGGCAGTTCGGCTTCAATCCGGAAGCATTGTTCTCCAAAGCGGTGGAAGTCCACGCCAAGCACGATGCGATCATGGCGCCCGGCGCACTGATCAAGGACCCGATTTCGGCGATCTCGGTCGGCATGGCGTTGATGTTCGGCACCGCCGGCCTGCCGCACATCCTGATGCGCTTCTTCACCGTCCCCAACGCCAAGGAAGCGCGCAAGTCGGTCGGCTGGGCGACCACCTGGATCGGCTACTTCTACATCCTGACCTTCATTATCGGCTTCGGCGCGATCGTCAACCTCGTTCAACAGCCCGATCTGTACTTTGTCGATGGCGATCTCGCCAAGGGCTTGCGCGGCGATCCTCGCCGTCGTGGCCGGCCTGACGCTCTCGGGCGCTTCGGCGGTATCGCACGACCTGTACGCGACGGTCTTCAAGCACGGCAACGCCGATTCCGCTGCCGAACTGCGGGTGTCGAAAATCACCACGATCTGCCTGGGAATCTTCGCGGTCTTCCTCGGTATTGCCTTCGAAAAGGAGAACGTGGCGTACATGGTGATGCTCGCCTTTGCCGTCGCCTGTTCGGCCAACTTCCCGGTCCTGTTCATGTCCGTACTCTGGAAAGACTGTACGACCAAGGGCGCCGTCGCGGGGGGAATCGTCGGTCTGGTCTCTTCGGTCGCGTTGACCGTCCTCTCGGCTTCGGTCTGGGAAGCGGTGCTGAAGTATCCGAAAGGCAGCGCGCCGTTCCCGTACTCGTCGCCGGCGCCGTTCTCGATGACCGCGGCCTTCGCCGTGATCTATATCGTCTCGAAGATGGACAACAGCCGTCAGGCGCAGATCGAACGTTCGCTCTATCCGGCGCAGAAGGTGCGCTCGGAAACCGGCATCGGCGCACTGATTCTTGGCGACTGAGCGGGCTTCCCGCTGACTTGACGAACGGCCCGGGGCGAGATCCCCGGGCCGTTCCTGCTTTCGCGGCGAGCCACCGCGCGCCTCGCGGTGCGCGGCGCCTTCAAACCACCGGCAAGTCCCCGCGGACAAGCCGGCGGCAACCAGGGCAGTATGCACCACTATCCACCGCTGGCCACGAGGAACGATCAGTTCCTGATCCGCACCATTCTGCTGCGCATTTCCGGCGGAACATCCTGAAGGAGGACGATGTAGCCGCGCGCGTTCTCGATCATCGCGCCATCGCCAGGAGTCCCTTCGCCTTTCGGTTCGGAGGTCGGCGCCGACGGGGCGCCTGCCGTTGGCGAGAGCGTCGTGTTCAACTCGGTTGTTTCGAGGGTGAACATTGCGCCGGTTAGCGGGTCGACGATCAGAAAACCGATCAGACCACCAAAGAGGATGTTGCCTATGTACCAGCCATTCACGCGCATGGCGACGGTGGTGACTTGCTCGTCATGGCCCGGCTTGGCTACCTTGATCGTGTAGGCCTTGCTGCTGAAGTAGCCTTTCTTTTTCTCCAGCGACACGCTGGTTGGTGTAGTTCCTTCGAAAACCTTCGCTCCGCCTTCGTCGAAGACGGTCACCGCAGCCTGGTCCGGGGAACTGCGCAGCTGCAGCAGTTCAGGTTGTCCATAACCGAAAATCGTCGCGCAGCCTGTCGCTGCGAGTAACGAAAACGCGCTTGCCAAGGCGATTTTTGTTCTTGACGCGTGCACCTTCATGTTGATCACTCCCCACAAGAAAAAAAGACGAACAGCCTGCTTGAAGCTGCTTCCAGAAGTTTTGATCGACTGCCAAGGATCATTTCTTGAACGCGTCGAACCTCCTTTCTCCGAATACGCGCCGCAGCAATTGCCTGAGCCGGTAGTGGCAAGACCGTGCAAGCGGCGACCGTGGCGGCCGCGCAAGCAATGCTGTCGTTCGCCCCTCAGTCGGGCGATAGAGAATATAGCGGCAAGGAAGGAAGACCCGACTACGCGAGGAACAGCCGCCGACACCATCAGAGCCAACAGTGACGCCCTGCCGGTCTGAGAGAGCGCGAGAAAGAAGCTGGGGCAGCGCAAGCCGCCCATCAGGCGAGAACACGCGAGCGCGCAGCGAGCGGTCACTCTTCATGGCAACCACCATCGGAATTGCAAGCGGTGACCATCCCCTCACACCTCTCCCACGAATCGCCGATGACAAACTTGTGGGTCGCCTACGCGACTCTCACGGCCACTGGACCAAGGAAGACACACCGCCGCGCTTTGCTCTGTGCTGCACCTGACACGGCCGTCTCATGCTCATGCCCGTTCCCCTTGCTCTCCCGGAAACGCTGTCGAGCTCCAGCCCCTTGCTCCTCTCCACCGACGGCTCCACTTCACCGTTCCCTTGCCGCGACAATCGGTCAGCAAGAGAACATCGGCATGATCGCTCCCGAAAGTTCACTTCACTCTAGTGCGCGTTACATGGGATTTCAAGGTTTCCCTCTGCACAGGTTTCCTCTGCGAATAGCGATGGCTCCGACATGAGCCGCACATTGCCGACCTCCGCGCAGAAATCGACCGCCAACCGATGCCGGAGGGCTATTTCCCTCTCCTGGAGGGGCAGTTCCAGGCGCAGGAGGAGGCCGCCAGGCTGATTGCGGTACTGGCGCTGGTCTCGCTCGCCATGA
>JAFLDC010000423.1 GCA_017302775.1 Sphingomonadales bacterium | reverse complement strand
GCCGAACTCGGCAAGGGCGAGGCGGAGCACTGAGATGATCGAAAAACTTCTCGATGCGGCGATCCGCTTCCGCTGGGGCGTGGTCGTTGTCACGCTCATCGTTGCCGCCTTTGGCGTTTTCCAGCTACTCAAACTGCCGATCGACGCTGTTCCCGACATCACCAATAAACAGGTCCAGATCAACACCGTCGCGCCCGCGCTCGGCCCGCTCGATATGGAGCGGCTTGTCACCTTCCCGCTCGAAACCGCGATGGCGGGGATACCGGGACTGGAAAGCTCGCGCTCGATCTCGCGCAACGGCTTCAGCCAGGTCACGGTGGTTTTCGAGGAGAGCATCGATCTCTATTTCGCGCGGCAGCAGGTCGCCGAACGTCTGAATCAGGCCAAAGACAGTTTGCCCGCCGGGGTCGAGCCCTCGATGGGGCCGGTCACCACCGGGCTTGGCGAAGTGCTGATGTATGTGGTCGATTTCGCTCCGGCAGGAACGAAGGCCGCGCCCAAGATTGCAGGCAAGCCCGGCTTCCAGCCAGACAGTAGTTATCTGACGGTCGAAGGCGAATTGCTGACCGACGACGTCGCGAAGCTGGCCTATCTGCGAACGGTCCAGGCCTGGATCATCACGCCCCAGCTCAAGACCGTGAAAGGTGTTGCCGGGATCGACAGCATTGGCGGCTACGAGAAGCAGCTCGTTGTTGAACCCGACATCGCCAAGATGGCGAGCTATGGAGTGTCGTTCTCCGAACTGGCGGATGCGCTCGAACGCGCGAACATCTCGGTGGGCGCCAACTTCATCCAGCGCGGCGGCGAGGCGTTCCTGGTCCGCGCCGATGGCCGCATCCGGACAATCGACGAGATCGGCAGGGCCGCAGTCGCTACCCGCGGCGGGGTGTCGGTCGCGGTGCGCGATGTTGCGACTGTCCGCGTCGGTGGCGATCTGCGTACCGGAGCGGCGTCCAAGAATGGCAAGGAAGTCGTCATTGGCACGGCATTGATGCTGGCCGGGGGAAACAGCCGCGTTGTCGCCGATGCTGTTTCGAGCAAGTTGCAGGATGTGGCCAAGTCGTTGCCGCCCGGCATCGTCGTCACCCCGGTTCTCAATCGATCGGAACTGGTCAATTCAACCATCGCCACAGTCGAACAGAACCTCGTCGAAGGCGCCTTGCTGGTCATCGCCGTGTTGTTCTGGCTGCTCGGCAACATCCGCGCGGCGATCATTGCCACGCTGGTCATTCCGCTCTCGTTTCTGATGATGGGTATGGGCATGAACGCCACCGGCACATCGGGCAATCTGATGAGCCTTGGCGCGCTCGACTTCGGGCTGATCGTCGATGGCTCGATCATCATCATCGAGAACTGTCTGAGACGGCTGGCCGAGCGGCAACACCACGAAGGCCGGTTGCTCGACCTCAACGAGCGGCTGCACGAGGTGTTCGAGGCCTCGCGCGAAATGGTGCGCCCCACCATCTACGGGCAGGCTATCATCTTCCTCGTGTTCGCACCCCTGCTCACCTTCACCGGCGTCGAAGGCAAGATGTTCTCGCCGATGGCGATCACCGTCATGCTCGCGCTGGGCGGGGCGTTCGTCCTCTCGCTGACTTTCGTCCCGGCGATGGTCGCATTGCTGATCCGCGGCAGGGTTGCCGAGAAGGAGGTCAAGGCGATCGCTTGGGCGAAGGATCGCTATGTGCCGCTGCTCGACAAGGCCGTCGCGCGGCCCTGGCCGTGGATTGGCGCGGGGGTATGTGCGTTTCTTCTTGCGGGACTGGTGTTCCTGATGCTGGGCCGCGAGTTCATCCCGCAGCTCAACGAGGGCAACCTTGCAATGCAGGGTCTGCGCATTCCTTCGACCTCGCTCGCGCAGTCGAAGGATCTGCAATTGAAGATCGAGAAGGCGGTTTCGACGATGCCCGAAGTGGCTTTCGTCTTTTCCAAGACCGGCACTGCGGAAGTCGCGACCGACCCGATGCCGCCCAATGCTTCGGACTCGTTCATCATCCTCAAGCCGAAGGATCAATGGCCTGCAGGCGTCGAAACCAAGGAAGACGTGATCGAACGGCTGGAGGAACGGCTCAAGCCAATGGTCGGCAGTGTGTTCGAGGTAAGCCAGCCGATCCAGTTGCGCTTCAACGAGCTGATTGCGGGCGTACGCGGCGATATTGCGATCAAGCTTTACGGCGACGATCTTACCAGCATGGGCGGGGTGGCGCAGCAGGTCGCGAGTATCTTGCGCACCGTGCCCGGTGCCACTGACGTCAAGGTCGAACAGACCGAGGGTTTTCCGACCCTCGAAGTCCAGTTCGACCGCGATGCCATCGCACGATACGGTCTGTCGTTGCAGGATGTCACCGACACCGTTGCGGCCGCGCTCGGCGGGCGCGAAGCGGGGATCGTCTTCGAGGGCGACCGCCGGTTCGATATTGTCGTCCGGCTTCCCAACGCCATTCGCGACGATCTCGACGCCGTTGCGGCGCTGCCGGTGATGTTGCCGAACGATGGCGACCGGGCTTCCATTCCCTTGGGGGCAGTGACCCGCTTCACTTTCTCTGAAGGTTTGAATCAGGTTAGCCGCGACAACGGCAAACGTCGCGTGGTCGTGCAGGCCAACGTCCGGGGCAACGATCTCGGCAGCTTCATCGCCGAAGCGCAATCGAAGGTTGCCGCTCAGGTCCAGATGCCTCCGGGCACCTTCATCGAATGGGGCGGGCAATTCGAGAACCTGCAAGCAGCATCCCGGCGTTTGTCGATAGTCATTCCAGTGGTGTTCGCAGCCATCTTCGGCATCCTGTTCCTCGCTCTTGGCGGGGCTCGACCGGCGATCTCGGTTTATTCGGCCATCCCGCTGGGTCTCGCGGGCGGTGTGTTCGGGCTGTTGCTCACCGGCCTGCCGTTTTCGGTCTCGGCTGCGGTCGGGTTCATTGTGCTGGCGGGTGTCGGCGTTTTGAACGGCCTGGTCGTGATGACCGCCATTAACCAGCGGATTGAGGCAGGCCTGGCGGTGGGCCGTGCGGTGATCGAAGGCTCGCTCGAACGCTTCCGCGCGGTGTTGATGACGGGCATCGTGCCGGCCATCGGCTTCGTTCCGATGGCGCTCGCCAC
>JAFLDC010000422.1 GCA_017302775.1 Sphingomonadales bacterium | reverse complement strand
CCTTCCTGGCCAATATGAGCCATGAGATCCGGACACCGATGAACGCCATCATCGGCATGACCGACCTCGCACTCGATACGCATCTCGATGCGGAGCAGCGCCATTACCTCTCGACAGTCCGCAGTTCCTGTGAAGCCCTGCTGACGATCGTGAACGACATCCTCGATTTTTCGAAAATCGAGGCTGGCAAGCTGCAGGTCGAGAAAATCGATTTCGATCTGGGTGCAATCGTCCTCGAGGCTGCGCGCTCCCTTGCCGTGAGTGCGCAGCAGAAGGGGCTTGATCTGGTGGTGGACATCCCCTCCGGGATGCCTGCGAGAGTCTGGGGTGACCCGGTCCGCATGCGCCAGGTGATCGTCAATCTGCTTGGGAATGCGATCAAGTTTACCGAGAAGGGTGAAATTACCGTCGTTCTGGGGGCTGAACCGGCTGTAGATGAGCGCATGAATGTCCGCGTCGAAGTTCGAGACACGGGCATCGGCATTCCGCGCGACAAGCAGCAGCAGATTTTCCAGTCCTTTTCACAGGCGGACGTGTCGACGACCCGGCGATTCGGCGGTACGGGATTGGGATTGGCCATTTCGGCGCGCCTGGTCGAGCTGATGGGCGGTACCCTCGGCGTCGAAAGCGAAGAGGGGTGTGGCAGCGTTTTTGCTTTTGCGCTTGAGTTCGCCGTAAAGGACGTTGCGCCCGCCCCACGTCAGTTGCCGCCAGCCATGGCCGGCAAGCGTGTGCTTCTTGTTGGTGAGAATGGCGCGACGATGCGCTTCCTGACCTCGATTTTTGCGCGCTGGGGACTGGAGGCGATGAGTGCACGGACTGTCGTCGAGGCGAACGCGCTTGCCGGCAGATATCGGGAAGGCGGGTTTCCGCTCGGGCTGGTGGTTCTTGACGCAACGGCAGCGCTTGCCGATGGTGGTGTCGCGCTTTCCGCCTGGCGCGGCGAAGCCGCCCCGGAAGCGATGCTGGTGGCAGTCAGCATTGCCGGTCAACGTGACGAACTGCCCAGATTGAAGGCGCTCGGGTTGTCTGTCTACGTCGTCAAGCCGATTTCCGCCGATGACCTGTTCGACGCGGTATCTCTGGCGATCGGCGGCGGGCCGCAGTTTGCGCTGGACTCGTTCGACCTGGCCGCGATCGAAACAAACCTCGGCACCGCGGACGCGCCTGCCTCTGTCGCCCTGAACATTCTTCTGGCCGAAGACAATCTGGTCAATCAGGAGCTGGCCCAGCGACTACTGGAGTCGGCTGGTCACAAGGTTTTTGTTGCCGCGAATGGCCAGGAGGCGCTGGATCTGTTCGACGAACAGCATTTTGATCTGGTGCTGATGGATATGCAGATGCCGGTCATGGACGGCCTGGAAGCGACCGAGGCCATTCGTGCCCGCGAGCTGCGGCGCAGCTGGATAGCGTCCGGCGATCAGTTCCGGCAGTTGCCGATCGTGGCGATGACCGCCAATGCAATGGCAGGTGACCGTGATCGATGCCTTCAGGCAGGCATGAACGACTATGTCGCGAAACCCATCCGCAAGGCGGAGCTTTTTGCGGCGATCGAGCGGGTGACCGGTGTTTCGGGGCGTATGGCGGCGGCAATGCCGGAGGCGGGAAATGTCTCTGGGGGGGCGGTGGATTTCGATGCGGCCACCCGAGATCTCGGCGATGAGGCCCTTGTGCGGGAAATGGCGAGGATGCTGCTGTCGCAGTGGGATTCCCATAGCGGGGCCATTGCGAGCGCTATGAAGGCCCGGGACGGCGCAACACTCTGCCGTGCGGCGCACACCTTCAAGGGGTTGCTTGCGATGTTCCATGCCGAAGCGGCAAGACGCTATGCCTTGGCCGTCGAGCTGGCGGCTAAGGATGGGCGGTGGGATGATGCCGCGCGAGAGGAGCAGGCGCTCAATATCGAATTGCTGGTTGTGCGTCCGGAGATCGAGGCTTTCGTCAAAGGCTGAGTGCCAGTCTGCGGGAGGGTGATAGCGGCTGGTAAGGGGGCTTCCGGTGCCGGGCCGTCTCTGCCATAAAGGCCCGAGTTTTTCGGCGCTGTCCCTTGTGTGATTGGTTACAAGCCTTTACGCGGTCTGTTTGCCCGGAAAAGGGGACATCCTGTACAATGGACGGGTTTGAATATCGATCAAGCGGAAGGGTCACGAGCCCTTCCGCTTTTGCGCATATAAACCGTTGTTTTTGCGCATTTTTCAGGAGCTACCGTGTCCTTTTCTGCCACTCTGAGCGCGCTATTGCCGCCGTTTCCGCCCGCCCTGCTTGCGCTTGCCGACGGAACTGTCTTCCGCGGTTATGCGATCGGCGCCGAGGGAAGCACGAGCGGGGAGGTGGTGTTCAACACTGCCATGACCGGCTATCAGGAAATCCTGACCGACCCCTCGTACTGCCGCCAGATCGTCACCCTGACCTATCCGCACATCGGCAACACCGGTTGCAACGATGAGGATTGGGAGTCGCGTGCCAACTACGCTGCCGGCCTCGTCATCCGTGACCTGCCGATCCGTGCCTCGAACTGGCGGATGACCGCAACCCTGCCGGAATACCTCAAGAAGCACGGTATCGTTGCCATTGCCGGCATAGATACCCGCGAACTGACGCGCGTGCTGCGCGAGAAGGGCGCTCAGGCCGGCTGCGTCATCACCGGCGAAGATGCTGCCAGGGCGATTGCGGAGGCGAAGGTTTTCCCGGGGCTCGCCGGCATGGATCTGGCCAAGGTCGTGACTGTCGATTCGCCCTACGAATGGACGGACGGAGAATGGTCTCTGACCGGCTTCCAGGCGCTGCCGGAGCCGAAGTTCCATGTCGTCGCCTACGATTTCGGCGTCAAGCGCAACATCCTGCGCATGCTCGCCCAGCGCGGCTGCCGCGTCACCGTCGTGCCGGCGCAGACACCTGCGGCCGACGTTATTGCGATGAAACCGGATGGCATCTTCCTGTCCAACGGCCCCGGCGATCCCGAGCCCTGCGACTACGCGATCGCTGCGATCCGCGAGTTTCTTGCCCGCGGCATCCCGACCTACGGCATCTGCCTCGGCCACCAGCTGCTGGCGCTGGCCTCGGGCGCGAAGACGATGAAGATGAAGTTCGGCCATCACGGCGCG
>JAFLDC010000421.1 GCA_017302775.1 Sphingomonadales bacterium | reverse complement strand
CGTGAATCCAGGACGCGCCCAGATCGACCGGCAGATCGCTCCATGGGCGGCTCGTGTGCACGCGTCCGCCAATGCGGTCCCGCGCTTCCAGAACGGTCACTGCGCACCCGGCAGCACGCAAACTTTGTGCGGCCTGCAAGCCAGCCAGGCCTGCTCCGATTACCGCCACACGTCGTTCGGACGCAGCGCTCGAAGGCCGTGACCGAACCGCCGCCGCCGTTCCGATCAGACCCAGTCCGCCCGCCGCCGCCAGCAGCACCGATCGGCGCGATTTCGACATGACAGGCCAATCCTCCTCAGCCCAGGCGCCTTGAACAGCCCCGCCGTACGATCGTTTTCCCTTATGGCCTGACGCGCAGGCTGGCAATCTGCCCTGTCTTATTGACACAACACAGCTTGCACTTGGCCCCAAATCACCCCATGTTGGACCGACTACGCCGTTACAGGAAGCAACCATGGCCACCACGCCGAATACGTCTGAGACTGCCGCCCCTACTCTGACCCTGACTCCGCCCGATCCTGTGCCGGTGGTTCCGGTGGAACGCGCGGTCGGATTGGTTCCGGTAGCTGATGAACACAAGTCCAAGTTGGAAGCCAAGGCCGATGCTTTCGTGGCTGATCTGGTATCGTCTGATGCCAATTCGCCGGAATTCGGCAAGAAGATCGACCAGCTGACCAACATGGGCCGCAAGGAAATCATGGCCGCGGCGGGCATGTCGAGCCGGTTTCTGGATCGACCGATCCGGGCGATGGACAAGGATACCGGGGTTGGCGTCAAACTGGCCGAACTGCGTCAGACGGTTGAGACGCTCGATCCCGGCAAGCAGGGCCAGCTTTCGACCAAGCGCAAGCTGTTCGGCATCATCCCGTTCGGCAATTCGCTGAAACGCTATTTTCAGTCCTACGAGAGCGCCCAGGGCCATATCCAGGCGATCCTCGGCCATCTCAGCTCGGGTAAGGATGAGCTGCTGATGGATAATGCCGCGATCGACGTGGAACGGCAGAAGTTGTGGGAGGCGATGGGCCAGCTTGAGCAGATGATTCACATCTCGCGCACGCTGGACGGCAAGCTGGAAGAAAAGGCCAACGACCTTGACGCGACAGACCCGGCCAAGGCCAAGGCGATCCGCGAGAGCGCGCTGTTTTATGTCCGCCAGCGCACGCAGGACCTGCTGACCCAAATGGCCGTATCGGTGCAGGGCTATCTTGCGCTTGATCTGGTCAAGAAGAACAATGTCGAACTGGTCAAGGGTGTGGACCGCGCCAGCACCACTACCGTCGCCGCGCTGCGCACTGCGGTTACCGTCGCACAGGCCATGGCCAACCAGCGCCTGGTGCTGGAACAGGTCACCGCACTTAACACCACCACCGCCGGGCTGATCGATTCGACCGGCCAGTTGCTGCGCGACCAGACCGGCAAGATCCACGAGATGGCGTCCAGCAGCACCATCCCGCTGGAAACACTGCAACGTGCCTTCCAGAATATCTATGACACGATGGACAACATCGACACCTTCAAGCTGAAGGCGCTCGATAGCATGAAGCAGACCGTCACCACGCTGACCAGCGAGGTTGAGAAATCGAAGGGCTATATCGCCCGGGCCGAAGGCGCAGCGCAAAGCCGGGTAACAAGTGAAGCGCCGAGCCTGTTGAGCCTGGAGGGCTGACTTGGCGGGTGAAGCGCACAGTTCCGATCAGATCATCGGCGCGGCCCGCCGGTCGTTGGTCGATCAGCGCGCCGGTGGGCGGCGGCGATCAATTGGCCAGGGCGCCGCGCAGCTTCGGGCCGGTCATTATTGGCGCAAGGTCCGTAACGTGGCGGTGGCGGGAGCGGCGATCTGGCTGGGACTTGGGATAGTCGGATCGATCATCGATGGGGTCGGCTTTACCGGGCTGATGCTCGGCGTCACAGCCACAGCGGCTGCGGTGTTCGTGCTGGGCAAATATCCGCGTTTCAAGATGCCGAGCCGCGCGGATCTTGACCCGGCCAGCACCGATGTTCGGGCACTGGTCGGACGGACCGAACTGTGGCTGGAGACGCAGCGCCGTGCCCTGCCCCCGCCAGCAGTGCAGCTGGTCGATCAGATCGGCCTGCAGCTTGATGGACTGGCCGCGCAGCTTTCCCGCGTCGACCAGGATCACCCCAAAGCCGCCGAGGTCCGCAAATTGGTGGGAGAGCATCTGCCCAACGTGATCGACGGTTATCGCCAGATCCCCGAAACTATGCGGTACGAAGATCGCGGCGGAACAAACCCCAACCAGCAGTTCATCGGCGGGCTTGAACGGATCAGCGACGAGATTGACAGCATTACCCGCCAGCTTGCGGCGGGCGCGATTGACAATCTGGCGATCACTACCCGCTATCTCGATTACAAATATGGCGACGCTATCGACGCCGCCGAGGAGCCTCGATAATGCGCGTGCCGATCCCTCATAGCCTGGGCAAGGACGAAGCGCGCCGCCGCCTGAAGGAGCGCAGCCACGAGGCCGCCAACATGATTCCCGGCGGCGGGGACGTTCACGTCGAGTGGCCAGGTGAAGACCGCATGACGATGAAGATCAGCGCGATGGGCCAATCGATCAATACGGTGATCGATGTGGAAGAAGAGCATGTGATCTTCCAGCTCGACCTTCCGCCGGGCCTGTCATTCGTTGAGCCCATGATCCGCGGCGTGATCGCGCAGAAGGGCCACAAGTTGCTCAAGTGAGCTGGCGTTACTTGTCGAGTTCCAGGTACATCCGCGGGATGCGCAATTGCTGGGCGGAAATCTGTGTTTCGCGCAGGAACAGCATCAAGGCCCACATCAACAGGGCGACCGCGATCAGGAACGTGGCGGCGGCGATGCGTTGCAGGTTCAATGCAACCAGTTCTTCAAGAAACAGGACGGCCACCGTCGTGCCGATGAACAGGCCGCACACCACCATCAGGCGGATGGCCCGGGTGATCAGCGAAATCCGCTGATCAATCATGCGGATTTCGGCAACCACCTCATCATGATCCGCGCCCTGGGTGGTGACATGCCGCCCTTGCAAGTCGCGGCTGCGATCGACCACGCGCCCCAGCCGGCTTGACAACAGGTTCAAGATGTTCCCGATGGCAACAAGGAC
>JAFLDC010000420.1 GCA_017302775.1 Sphingomonadales bacterium | reverse complement strand
CGCCTTCTTCAAGGCCTGGTGGAAGGGGGTGACCACCGCGGCGCCGACCTTTCGCGGCGTTTTCAGGCGCGAGGCAGCCCGCAGCAGCGGCGCCAGGGGCGAGCGCAGGTAGGTCAGCGGCGTGACGGTGAGCACCGTCCGCACGCTGGGCACCATGGGGACGGCCTGGGCCACCTTGTCCCAGAGGTCGGTGCCGGGTGTGGGCGCCAGCGTGACGACGATGCGAGGCCGCGCCGCGTTCATCAGCTCGGCATCCGGCACGACCTGATTGACCAGGCCGATCTTGAGTGCTTCTGCAGCATCGATCGTCTCACCGGTCAGAGTCAGCTCAGCCGCCTTGGAAAAGCCGACGATGCGTTGGATCAGCCAGGCACCGCCATCGCCGGGAATGATCCCCAACTTGACGAAGCTCTCTGCAAATTTGGCACTTTCACCTGCCACACGCAGATCGCACATGCAGGCCAGATCCAGCCCCGCGCCGATTGCCGGGCCGTTGACAGCGGCGATGACCGGCACCTCAAGAGCCGCGAAAGCAAGGGGGAGGCGCTGAATCCCGCTCTTGTAATTGCGCCGGGTGCGCGCCGGCAAGCTGGCGTTGAGCCCGCCGGAATCAGGCTGCATCATCTTGAGATTGCCGCCGGCCGAAAAAGCGGCACCGGCGCCGGTCAGGATTGCGACGCGGACCTTCGGATCGTCTTCCATCCTGGCCAGCATATCGAGCAGCGCCTCGATCAGATCGAGATCGGAGATCGGATTGCGCAGCTCTGGCCGGTTGAGGGTGATCGTGGCAATGCCGTCTGCATCAAGTTCGTAAAGGACCGGGCTGTCCATGATGGGTTGTCTCCAGTTCAGGTGTTGAAGGCGGCTTTGGCACGGTGCTCGCGCCGCGACAACCATCGGGTAAGCGCAATTGATATCGCCAGTGCCAGCAGCGCAGCCATCACCGGCCCAAGCCGGGCCATTTGCGCCAGATGCAGGACCGGAACGTTGACTGCATAAAGCGGAAAAGAAATGGCCCCCAACCGGTCTGCCCAAGGCGCCGCACCGTTCAATCGCAACCCGCCCGCAATCAGCAGCGGGCAGGCGAGGGTGATAAAAAGCAGATCCTGGGTCCACCCCAGCACGTCGAGCGGCGCCGAGAGCAGCAGCGGCAACGCGGCGAACGGCACCCACGGTGAAATGCACAGGTTGGGTTGGTCCTGCCACAGTCGCCACAACAATATGCCGCCCAGGTATGGCGACAGGCTTCTCACCAGTGCCGGGAACCAGTGCACCGCAATCGTGCCGAAGTCGACATTGCCGTTGATCCGCGCCATCACCGCCAGCAGACCCAGCAGCAATGCCAGCAGGATGGCGAGGGCAAGGTTGCCGAGCCGCCGGAACAAGGCGGCGTGAAGCACATTGGCAATCAGCTCAAAAAAGATCGACCAGGCCGGGCCGTTAAGCGGAAACAGCTGATAGTTCAGCGGCGCGGGCAACAACAGCAAGTTCAGCGCAAGGCACAGGACGAAGGTCTGAAGATCGGGGGCCAGGCTCCACAGATATGGGATACCAATCAGGCCACCAACCGCCATGGTAAGCCACATCCGCCGGTAACGCAGGCGGAAGAAGTCGGGCACGCCAAGCCCTTCGCGCATCCTCGTTTCGTATGTCCGGGCCATGACATAGCCCGACAGCATCATGAAGAAGTCTACCGCCAGATACCCCTTGGCCCACCAGTTCGGGAAGGCCGGGAACAGCGCGTGGACATGGAACAGGAACACGCTCAGCGCGGCAACTCCGCGCAGTCCATCCAATCCGTGGATGCGGTGCGGCGCGGTCAAGTCGCAGGGCTCACAATCATGACTGTCACGCTATTCCGCCGCCGTGCGGTGCCGTCTGGCATGGCGCAGCCCGCCCGGCAACCACCAGGCCATAGTCAGCGCGGCCGCCAGGGCGAAAATCGCTGCCGGAACTGGGCCAATCCCCGCGAGATAGGCGGTGCGGAACGTCGCCATGTGGACGGCGTACAAGGGGAACGACACCGCGCCCGCCCAGACCGTCCAGCGCGGATTCGCGCGCAATCCCAGACCACCCGCAATTAGAAGTGGGCTTGCGACCAGGACGAAAGCAAGATCAAAGCCCCAGCCCAACCCGGCCCATGGGCTGAGCAGCAAGGTGGGAAGCGCGATCAGGGCAAGCACCGGCGGTATCGTAATCACCGGCCGATCGCGCCACCACCGCCACAGCAGCAGGCCGATCGCATAGCTGGTGAGGCACCGGACCAGCGCCGGGCCTGCTTGCTGCGTCAATTCGCCAAAGTTGAGATCGCCTTTGAGCTGCGCGAAGTAGGTCATTGGCAACAGCAAAGCCATGATCAGGGCAATGAGCCCACGATGGCCAAGCCGCCACAGAAACGCAGCGTGGAGCGCGTTGGCAACCAGTTCATAGAAGATCGACCAGCCTGGGTTGTTCAGCGGAAACAGTTCGTGCCGTACGCTTCCCGGCAGGAGCGCCAGATTGAGCGCGAAGGCAAAGGCAAAGACGAGCGGATCGCCGGTGACGTGCCACAGGTATGGTATCCCGATCAGCCCGCCAAGCGCCATGGTCAGCCATAGTCGGCGGTGGCGCAGCGCCACGAATGCCGTGATGCCAAGCCCGCTTGCCATCCGCGCCTCATAGGTTCTCCCCATGACATAGCCTGACAGCATCATGAAGAAATCAACGGCGAGGTAACCCTTACCCGACCACGCCGCCGTACCGGGAAAGATGACGTTGAGGTGAAAACAGAATACGCCCAGCGCAGCAATGCCGCGCAGAGCATCCAGCCCATGAATTCGATAAGGCGGCGTTATCCCCACAGCCGCTCGATAAACCAAAAGCTCGCTGTGATCCCGATGACGTAAGTCGCACTCACCACGGCAGGTGCAAGGACTTGCGGTCTGAATCGGCGCAACGCGAAGAGCAGGGCCAACACTGCGGCGATAATGACCAACTGGCCGGCTTCGACCCCCAGGTTGAAGGTTAGCAGTGCCGTCGGCAGGTCACTTTCCGGCAAGCCGATCTCACGCAGAGCACCGGCAAACCCAAACCCGTGAATCAGGCCGAACAGGAATGCTATCAGCCATGGCTTGCGTTCGGCCAAACTCGGATT
>JAFLDC010000042.1:2056-11791 GCA_017302775.1 Sphingomonadales bacterium | reverse complement strand
ATAACCATCTCGATGCAGCGCTCGAAGCTGCGGGCGTGACCAGCAGCAGCGACGGCACCCTGAATGCGCAGGCCAAGTCCGCCGCCCGCTCCGCCTTTGAATCGAGCAAGCAGCGATTCTTCAATCACCTGATCACCGCGATGAAGACGCCGACCCTGATCCGGGCGATCGAACAGGGGCTGGCCGATGGCCATGCCTCGGTCGTGCAGATCGTCTCGACCGGCGAAGCGCTGCTGTCGCGGCGGCTCGCCGACATTGATCCGGGCGAATGGAACGACGTCCGCTGCGACGTGACCCCCAGGGAATACGTTCTGGACTATTTGGCTCACAGCTTCCCGACGCAGCTTTACGAACCCTATTCCGATGGCGACGGCAACTTGGCTTCACGGCCCGCCTATGATGGCGATGGCAACGTCATCCAATGCCGCGAGGCCATCGAGCGCCGCGACCGGCTGATCGAACATCTGGCATCGATGGAACCGGTCCAGGGCGCCCTCGACCAGATCGTCCAGCGGTTCGGTACCGACATGGTCGCCGAAGTCACGGGCCGCTCACGCCGAATCGTGCGCAAGGTCGATGAGGGCGGCGAGCGATTCGTGGTCGAGAACCGGCCCACCCATGCCAACCTTGCCGAAGCGCAGGCGTTCATGGAGGACCGAAAGCAGATCCTTGTGTTCTCCGACGCCGGTGGCACCGGGCGCAGCTACCATGCCGATCTTGGTTGCCGGAACCAGCGGCTGCGGCACCATTACCTGCTCGAAGCAGGGTGGAAGGCTGACGCCGCGATCCAGGGGCTGGGACGCACCAACCGCACCAATCAGGCGCAGCCGCCGCTATTCCGACCGGTGGCAACCGATGTTCAGGCCGAGAAGCGGTTCCTCTCGACCATCGCCCGGCGGCTCGACACTCTGGGCGCAATCACGCGCGGGCAGCGGCAGACCGGTGGGCAAGGCCTGTTCCGCCCCGAAGACAATCTCGAGAGCCCCTATGCCCGGGACGCGCTGCGCCAGCTCTATCTGCTGATCTATGCGGGCAAGGTCGAGCATTGCTCGCTCGCGACCTTCGAAAACATCACCGGACTGTCGCTCACCGATGGTAGCGGATGTTTGAAGGATGAGCTGCCGCCGATCACCACCTTCCTCAATCGGCTGCTGGCGCTGACCATCGCGATGCAGAACGTGCTGTTCACGGTGTTCGAACAGTTGCTGACCGCGAAGGTCGAAAGCGCGATGGCGAGTGGCACCTACGATGTGGGCCTCGAAACACTGACTGCCGACAGCTTCACGGTCGCGCACAGCGAGACGATCTACACGCATCTCGCAACAGGTGCGGAGACCCGCTTGCTCACCATCGCCGTCCGGACACGCAACCAGCCGCTGACTGCCAATCAGGCGCTCGAACTGCTTTGCGAGCAGGGTGCGAAGTTGCTGGTCAACTCCCGCTCGAAGCGGGCGGCCGTGCAACTGCCCGCGCGCAGCCTGATGCTTGATGATGGCGAGGTCGAACGCCGGGTACGGTTGATCCGGCCGATGGAAAAGCTGAACTTCGCAGCTGCTCACCTGCCGGAAACCAGCTGGGAGCAAGCGGACGAAGGCGCATTCCGTGCGGCGTGGGCCGCCGAGATCGCACAGGTGCCTGAGTTCGATACCAGCGAGCTGCACATTGTCACGGGGCTGTTGCTGCCGATCTGGAAGCGGCTGCCCGAGGAATCGACCCGCGTCTATCGCCTGCGCACCGATGACGGCCAGACCGTCCTCGGTCGCCGGGTGTCACCGGCATGGGCGGCACAAGCGGTCAGCGCGCACGCGCCGGAACTGTCGCCGTCGCAGGCATTGGCGCTGCTGCGCGAGGGTCATACCGTTCTTGACCTCACCGATGGCCTGCAACTGCGCCGAGCGCGGCTGATGCAGGTCAACCGGATCGAACTGACCGGCTTCGGTCCGACCGCCGTTGACCGCCTCAAAACCATGGGACTGTTCTCGGAAATCGTCAGTTGGAAGTTGCGGTTGTTTGTGCCCGACGACAGTGTGGCGGGGAGCGAGGTGCTCGAACGGCTGTTCGCACGTCATCTGGTGACCCGCATTCTCGACCGCAAGGCCGCCTGACATGCCTGTCCTGAGCAAAGTCGAAGGGGGCAGGCTTTCCAATCGCGCGGCGGAACTGTCGGAACGGCTTGCCCAGAACGCGCAAGCCGTCTGCCGCCATTACCTGCCAGCCGGTCGCCGCGAGGGCCGCTACTGGATGGTCGGCGATACTGCCGGATCACCGGGTCGTAGCCTTTATGTCCGCCTTTTTGAAACCGAGCGTGGAGCCATCGGCAACTGGGTCGACGCTGCGACCGGCGAGTATGGCGATCTGGTCGATCTCATCCGCATCAACCAGCGCCATGGCCGCTTGTCCGAGACAATCGATGAGGCCGAGCGGTTCCTGTCGCTGCCACCATCAAATGACGACGAGCCCAGCCAGTTCGTCAAACCTCCGCCCGCGCGAGCAGGTTCGCCAACTGCTGCAAGACGACTGTTTGCAGCCTCCAAACCCCTCGCAGGCACATTGGCAGCCACCTATCTTGCATCGCGCGGCATCACCCGCACTGGCGATCTGCCTGCGCTGCGATTTCACCCGCGTTGCTATTACCGCGCCAATGAGGACGACATCCCCGGCAGGCCAGGCAGCTTTCCGGCATTGATAGCATCGGTCACCGATGACGACGGAGTGCAAACCGGCACGCATAGGACCTGGCTCAATCCGGACGGCGTGGCGAAGGCATCGGTCGCCTCGCCGCGACGAGCCATGGGCAATATTCTTGGGAGCGCCATCCGGTTCGGTCAGTCGGGGGACGTCATGGTCGCCGGTGAAGGCATTGAGACCGTCCTGTCGCTGCGTGAAGTCATGCCTGACATGCCGATGGCAGCCGCCACCTCGTCAGCTCATCTTGCCGCAATCCTGTTCGGCAGCGAACTCAGGCGGCTCTATGTCGCCCGCGACCGCGACAAGGCTGGTGATGCGGCATTTGCGATCCTGACTGACAGGGCACAGGCGGCAGGGATCGAGCTGGTCTCGCTGATGCCCAAGCTCGGGGACTTCAACGACGATCTGCGCCAGCACGGCGCACTGGTTCTGAAAGCGCGCATCATCGCCCAGTTGCACGAAGCCAACCGTGACAGGTTCATAACGGGCTGAGGTTTGCCGAGACGGGGATCGGATGGCTGCGGGGGTCTGCCATGTACCCCCGGACTCCGCACCGGCCAAGCCCGGCCTTCCTTGGGGGCGATCCAAGAGACCGGCAGCCGCGAGGCAGCAATGGCGGTCATGCGGCCATTTTCCGGCGGCGCGTGCCGCGCCTTTCCATCGCGAGGCAAAATAGCCGCTGCCCGCCATCCTCCGCTTCGCTTCGGCCGTTCCGGTGCAGCCTCACGGCTGCCGGTCGGAGGGATCGCATGAAGGCCGGGCAAGGTGCCCGGTTACGCGGACCCAGGACCAACGCCATGATCGACCCATTCGAACCCGAACACGAGATGTCGCCCACCGCCCATCTCCTCGATGAAATCGCCCTCTACGGCTACCGGCCCTTCTCGGACGAAGCCGACCCGCGGCCACTTCCCGAGGATCGTGTCGCCGCTGGTGCCGTCGCCGACATGTTCGACGCCCTGATTGCCACTATGATCGACACGAGGCTCGAACCTGACCTGGAAGACCTGTGCTGGTCGCTCGGCAATCTCTTCCACCGCGCACAGAGCCGGATCCAGCGCGATCTCGACCACAACGAGGATGCCCAGAAGCGTAGCCAGCGCGAACAGGACGGCTCGGAGGTCAAGTCAGTTGAGTTGGAACAGCTGACCCGCGAAGGCATCGGCCTGATCGAGCGCCGGAACGCCATGGAGTTCATGCGCGAGGCTGCCGCCGACCAGTTCGAAGCTCACTTCCGCAAGGCCTGGACGCCGCGCACGGGCTCCCTCGTCAATCATCGCACCCTAACTGCCGCCATGATCGACAGCCGTGACTTCCTCGCTGCCAAACGCCGCTCAGAGACCGAACCACTCCTGCCGACTGGTACGCGGATCGCATTCACCTCCGGCCCTGCCTATCAGGACCACAACCGCATCTGGGCCGTGCTCGACAAGGTTCTCGCCAAATATCCCGACATGGTCCTGTTCCATGGCGGCAACCCGACTGGCGGCGAACATATCGCATCGCTCTGGGCTCGGAACCGCAAGATCGTCCATGTTCCGTTCCGGCCAGACTGGGAGCGGTTCAAGAAGGCGGCACCGTTCCGTCGCAACGATCAGATGCTCGAAGCGCTGCCCAAGGCTGTGGTTGCCTGCCCCGGCAATGGCATCAATGCCAATTTAGTCGACAAGGCCCGCAAGATGGGAATTTCGGTCTGGGCGATCGAGTAAATCTCGGTCACAGACTGATCATTTCGCAGCCGACGTCCAGAGATCGTTCAAACGTAGTGTGATCGCATCAAGCGCAGCTTGATCTGCGGAGCTCAAAGTCACTGCGATGTATTCAGCCGTTCGATACCTATCAAGAATTGCGTTGCGGGCCGTGGCCATCGCGACAAACTCGATCGCAACAGGGGTGTCGTTTGCTGGGGCGATCACATTGGACCGAAACTGGCTTGGATTATAGACCGCACTCGAATCCGGCAGGAAAAGTATCTTCCTGACGTCGCCTAGCTGCGGGCTAACATCGAGCAGGTCTCCGCGCCGATTGCGCCAGACTCCGTGATGCTCTGCCTCAAAGTATAATCCGGGAATGTGCCAGATCGCCCATCCATAGGCGATTGATCCACCCGCTCGGGATATCTTGCGCGCCACATTGTCAAAACAGGCTGAGGCCTGTGCATCAGACGACCGCTTGGATCGGACGTAAACCGGGCGGTCCGGCGAAATAGACTGGCAGAAGCTCTTCAATTCCGGCGTTATTGCTTTAGGCACCGTGTTCATTGGCAAGTGCATAGCGCACGAACGCGACACGCTCCAGAACCACGATCTTTACGCCTATCCGGGATCCACCCCGCTCTCAAAGGCCAATCCGTTGGCCGACCCCAAGCCTCCTTCAATCAACCCGTGAAGGGTCCGCTACGCTTTCGCGTGCGGCCACTGCGGCCTTCCGCCTTCGTGGTGATTGCGGCTTTGGGCCGTCTGTCCGGGGCCTGTCGAGCGGGGATGGTCCCTCACCATCGCACAGCGTCACGCCTGGAGCCTCGCCCGCACCCTGATGGTCTGCGTCACCCTGTTCCACGCCGGAAACGGCTACGCCGCCGTCCCGACCTCAGAATTCGATGGTGATGCCGATAGCGTGGTTCGCGAATATGACCCGTTCAACCCCTGAACGCGCCAAGCCGCACGTGGCACCATGGCCGGATGCCCATCGGGTATTCCGGCCTCGGCCCATGTCTGCTATATTTCATCCGTACATTGCGCTGCGGTGGAGGTGGAGAGCGCGTCCCTTGCCCTTGGTTCCAAGGAGGACGCCATGTTGATCGGCTTTGCCCTGATAGTCGTCGCCGTGTTTCTGATCTGCGCGCTGCTTTTCCGCCTCTCTATCCACGCCCTGCCGCTGTTCGTAGCGTTCCTTGCCGGATCTGCGGCCTACCGCAGCGGGATCGGCATCGTCGCTGCGCTCGCCGCCGCCGCCATTTCAGCCATCATACTCTTGGCAGTCGCTCAGATCGTCATGGTACACGCTAAATCCGACGTGATCCGGGCGGTGATCGGCATAGCCTTTGCCGCGCCAGCTGCCATTGCTGGCTACCACGCCCTCCACGGCATTGCGGTCGCGACCATGCCGCAGAGCACCTTGCAGTTCGCAGTGTCAGTGATCGGTGCCGCCATCATTGCCGCCGCGTCTTGGACACAATGGGGCCGCGCCCGCCTGTAGCTCTTCCCTTGCCCTAAGTCCCGCCCGGCAGGTGCCGGATGAGGGCACGGTCAGGATGGCCGTTACGGGGCAGCGGCGGGTCAAGCGGAGCGGCCCAGTGCCGTCGGCGTCAAGGTCGAGCTGATCGGGCGGTTACTGGGTTCAGACTGATCCGAATGATGGGAGGCATTCGCTGGTGAGGCCAAGCGGCTCATTCCGGCGAAGCTCAAAGCCTAGCACTGGGCTGATGCTTTGTTGTGCTGTTGGGCCTGCGAGTTCAGCGCGCCGTTACAGATGGCGATCAATTCCGCCCTTCCGAAGTCCGGTCTGGCAAGTCCGGGAGGGCCATGAGTTCCCGGCTCAAGTGCGACCCGAGCCCAATGCCGCCTCTTCAATGGCTTTGGTTGGCAGGGGATGGCTTCGCCGCTTGATCCCTTGCTGCAACGGCGTCTCAGCCAACTTTCTTCCCCTGGGCGTGCCGCCCATTCCTCGCGAGCCAAGAAAGCCGTCTGGCCGCCGTCCTCCACTCCGTTACGGCCCTAAGACCCACCCCAAAAAGTGGTACTTTTCGGGGACCCCGGGGGGTGCAGCGGGCACAAGCCCCTACCTTCAACCAGCCATCGAGGCCGCGATGGGCGCGGGTTCGACCAACTTGAAGGAATGCATCATGGCCAACATCGGAACTTTCACCAAGACCGGCAACGAATACAAGGGCGAGATCGTCACCATGTCGGTGCAGCAGAAGAACGTCCGCATCGTCCCCGAAGCCAGCGACAACGAAAATGCACCGTCGCACAGGGTCTTCGTCGGCCGCGCGGAAATCGGCGCCGCCTGGACCAAGACCTCGAACGAAGGCCGCGACTATCTGTCGGTCAAGCTCGACGATCCCAGCTTCACCGCCCCCATCTTCGCCAACCTGTTCGACGACGAAGACGGCAAGTCCTACAACCTGATCTGGTCCCGCTCGCGCCGCACTAGCGGCGACTGACCGGAACTCCCGCCCCGCCCGGCACCTGCCGGGCGGGGCTTCGGTGTGTTCAGTCCGCGCTACCGGCGGGCGGGTCGGCAAGAAGGTCGGCGGGCCTTACGCGCAGCGCCTGGGCGGTCTCGTGGATGGAAAGGAGCGTTGCGTTCTGGCCACCGCGCTCAATCATACTTACATAAGCCCGGTCGACACCCATGCGCTCAGCGACCGCTTCCTGGCTCAAACCAGCGGCAATTCGATAATAGCGCACGTTCGCGCCGAACAACTTACGGATATCCATCCGCAGCTTAGAAACGGTTCGCGTATCTCCGTGCTACGTATTATAATACGCGCCAAAGTGCATCGAATTGTGCCGTTCGTTCAGTCGAGGCGAAGTCAGTTTATGCATCCGTCCGTACACCGCCCTTCAAGGCAGGGTATAAGCCAAGTTTTCACCATTTTGGAGGGGCTTCGTGCTATGTGTAACGGCATGCAAATCGAGTCGAAGCAAAGGCTCGGCCCATGACGACACCGCCATTCGAGGACCGCGCGCCAGCCGATGATCGCATCACGGCTTATGACGAACGCCATTTTGTCACGTATTTACGGATACTTGACGCCGCAGAGGACGGTGCAGACTGGTCCGAGGTCGCCGCCGTGGTGTTTGGCCTGGATGCCGCCGCCGAGCCGGAGCGCGCGCGGCAGGTCCATGACAGCCATTTTGCCCGCGCCCATTGGATGACAGTGCATGGCTATAAGCATCTGCTTGATAAATCGAGAGAAGACTGATTCCACTGCCGACAATGCGGGTATTACGTAAGTAGCCATCTCGATTTACTACAATCGCTTGCATAATCATCCGCAGCATTGGTTACTTGCGGCTTATCTATAGCAATCAAAGACTTGATGCTTGGCCTTCTCGCCTGTGCCTTGCAGGGGTCTTTATGTCCGGTGGTTCGTCTTGGCGGTCACCATCGACCGCGGATCAGTATCGACATCACGACTACGCGGATTTCGCGCAGGAGTTCCTGAATCGCAACCCCCACTATCGCGCTGACCATGCCGACACCCAGGCACGCATTGCCCAGTCCCCGGAAACAACCAACGACGAAACGGAGGGCCTCGCCCGGCGTTGGGGCCTCTGCTTTCCCCACCGATCCAGCGATGAACCCGCGCGAGCACCCCGCGCTGTGGTCGCCGGACGCTGCGCCCGACGTGGTCATCGTCGAAGTGGCCGATCCGAGTCTCGCGATCCCGCTACAGCCTGACGCTGAGCCGCTGGTGGAATCAGCCAGCACAACCGAACGCAACCTCGTCTATGCCCAAGGCACCGCCCGGCTGCGCCTGTGCGTGCGCCTTGTTCCCGCTCGGGCCGTTCCGGCCTTCTCGATCCCCTGCGACGCGAACTGCGCGCTACGGCTCGCCGCGGCTGCCCGTTTGCAGCGGGTCACGCGCGAGAGGCGCAGCCCACTTGATGTTACCGCCATGCCGACCCGCAACCAACGCATTCGCTTCACCCGGTTCCTCGCCATCCACGACGCGCTCGAGGCTGGCGCCTCTCCGCGCGACCTCGCCTTCGGCCTCGTCATGCCCAACCATCGCCCGATTGCCGGAGCGGTCTGGAAGGGATCGAGCGAGCGGCGGCAGGTGCTCCGGCTGATCGCCAACGCCCGCCGCCTGGTGGCGAACGGTTATCGCAAGCTGCTTCTACACCGCTGAACTGAATTCCAGGGGGTGACAGAATTGCGGGTGCGCATTCTGTCACTCCTTCCTCACGCCAATCCTCCGCCATACCCGTCGAACCCCAGCGACAGCCCGCTGCCGCTGCCACCTTTCGCCGGAGCCTTGCCATGGATGTCAGACCCACGCCCGTCACTGCCCGCTTTTTGCGGACGCCCGATGCCGCCGTGCATCTCGGCCTCTCCGCCCGGACGCTTGAGAAGCACCGCTGCTTCGGGACCGGCCCGGTCTATCGCAAGCTTGGCGGACGGATCGTCTATTCGGTGACCGATCTCGACGCCTGGGCCGAACAGGGCTTGCGCCGTTCGACCAGCGATCCGGGCAGCGGCGTGGTCCATCCCGCCAAGCGGCTCGATGGCTACACCCCACCGGTGCGGCGCTGAGGCGAACCCATGCGCCGAATATCCGCCTTTCCAGCAGCGCCTGCGCAGCTTGACCTGTTCGTCAGCCGGGGCGGTGACATCGCCGCCCGCGACGCGCAGGATCTGATGGCTTGGCCATTCTTCAGCCTGGCTAAGACCAAGCGGGTGCGTCCGATTGACTTTCGGATGGGCGAGGTCTCGATTCTGGTCGAGGCGACCGCCGAACACGGGATGGCGACAATCTGGGACGCCGACGTCCTCATCTGGGTCGCCAGCCAAATCGTCGAAGCGCGAGACGCCGGTCGGCCAACCTCGCGGCTGATAGCCGCGACCCCGCACGAGATTCTTGCCTTCACCCGGCGCGGGACTGGCAAGGCGAGCTACGAGCGTTTGAAGGCCGGGCTCGACCGACTGCAATCGACCACGATTGCCACATCGATCCGCCAGCGTGATGCGCGGCGGCGGCACCGCTTCAGCTGGATCAACGAATGGAAGGAGCGGCTCGACCCTTCCGGCCGAGCACTCGGGATCGAGATGATCGTGCCCGACTGGTTCTACGAAGGCGTGATCGATCAAGCATTGGTGCTGACCATCGACGCCGACTATTTCGCGCTGACCGGAGGGCTGGAGCGCTGGCTCTACCGCGTGGTGCGCAAGCACGGCGGCAAGCAGCGCGGCGGCTGGAGCTTCGACTTCCAGCATCTCCATCTCAAATCAGGTGCGCTCTCGCCGCCCAAACGCTTCGCGTTCGAGCTGCGCGGCATCGTGCGGCGACAGTCGCTGCCCGGATACCAGCTCACCATC
>JAFLDC010000042.1:0-2046 GCA_017302775.1 Sphingomonadales bacterium | reverse complement strand
GGGCCGCGAGCGGCTGAACTTCGTCGCGATTCCTGCCGATCCGTTTGACGTCGCCATGCGGCGCGTCGGGCTCCGACCCACCGATCTTGCCCCTGTGGATATGTCATGATTGAACACGGACTATCAGGAACCGCCGGACTCGGACGATCAGGAACCGGAAGTTCGGACTATCGGGAACCGAAATGGCCTTCAAACCCGCAGAAATCTGCGCCGAATTTCGCCCTTAACTTAGCTAACAAAGAATCCTTCGGATTCTTGCTAACGTCAGCGCGCCTGTGGACTGCCGGCGCAGCGCCGCCGGCGAGGCCTGCCGAGACGAGGGTCGGGGATGACCCGCAGCTGACCCATGTCACCCTGGTCTGGCGCGAGGGCCAACGCGAAGACTGGCTCAAATTCGGCAAGCCCGTTGCGGAGAAGATCGTCAGCCGCAGCGAGCGGGTCGAGAGCTATGCAGCGGGCCAGGTGTTCGCCCTGGTGCGCTGGGCTTCCAACGATTACGGCACCATCCGCTCAACACTCGACGTCGTGCGTGCAGTCGGTTCGGACGAACCCTGCACGCCGATCGTGCAGGTCGATCCCGGCGGCGAACCGCTGCTGTCGGTACATGGCTGGCCGAAGGTCGCGCAAGTCTTTCGACTGATCGACGCAATCGAGGCAGCGGGCATCGACCCGTGCGAGGTCGCGCCCGATCATTGGCGGCACGTCCACAACCGGATGGCTGGCCGGGAGGCTCCGCGCGACTACAGCCCCGCGCGCCACCGCGCCTGGCTACAGCGCAAGGCGCTGCTGTAATGATCCGGCGGCGCTTCATCCTCGCTGGCGTCGTTGCCGCTGCCACGCTCGCGACGCTGACCGTGCCGGTCTCGCGGTACGCGGTGTGGAACGCAACGGCGTCAGTGCCGACCGGCCTCTACGCCATCCGCGGTAAGGCCAGCCTGCATGTCGGCGAGCGGGTTGCAATCGAACCGCCGCCCGCACTGCGCCGCCTGCTCGCCGAGCGGCACTACCTTCCGACCGGCGTGCCGCTGCTGAAGCGCGTCGCCGCCGTCAGTGGCCAGCGCGTCTGCCGGTTCGCACACGGCGTGACCATCGACGGGCAATATGTCGGCGCGGCGCGTGCGCGCGACCGTCTCGGCCGGCCACTGCCGGTCTGGTCTGGTTGCCATGTGCTGCGCAGCGGCGAGCTGTTCGTAATGAACCCGGCGGCCCCCGACAGCTTCGACGGACGATACTTCGGCGTGCTGCGCATGTCCGATGTGATCGGTCGCGCGACGCCGGTCTGGACCGACGAAGCGGGCGATGGCGACCATGTCTTGTTCGCCGATCCCCGCACCAGTGAGCTTTCCCCACCACCAACGAAGGAGACTGACCCATGCGTATCGGAACATTTGTTGCCGCCGATGGCGGCTTTGCGGGGCATCTGCACACGCTGACGCTTGACATCGAACTTGTGCTCGTTCCGGCAGAGTCGTCGGATAACGAGAGCGCGCCCGACTACCGCGTCATCGCCGGATCGGACGAAGAGGCGCGCGAAGTCGGAGCAGGCTGGAAGCAGGTTGGCGAGAAAGCTGGAGACTATGTCAGCCTCCAGATCGACGATCCCAGCTTCGTCCAACCACTGCGCGCCAACCTGTTCAAGGACGACGGCAACCGCCATGTCCTGGTTTGGTCGCGCCCGTCCCGCCGCGAAAAAGCGGACTGAGCAGTGCGCAGGCCACGCTCGCTTCACCTCGTTTTGGCTGCGCTCGTGCTGTTCAGCGGTGCGCCTGCTTTTGGGCAGGATGGCGCCGAACAGATGCAGCCGCGCACTGTCAACATTGCTGCGCACGTCGCCGAGGCCTCGCAGCGCTTCGGCATCCCGGAACAATGGATCTACGCCGTGATGCGCACCGAAAGTGCGGGCCGGATCGGCGCGGTCTCGTCGGCGGGTGCGATGGGTTTGATGCAGCTCATGCCCGGAACCTGGGCGCGCCAGCGCGCCCGGTTCGGGCTTGGTGCTGACCCGTTCAACCCGCGCGACAACATCATGGCGGGCACATCCTATCT
>JAFLDC010000419.1 GCA_017302775.1 Sphingomonadales bacterium | reverse complement strand
TGGGGCGGCGGGCGATGCGTCGGCACAAGGCGATCAAGCGGGAAGGCGCGCCTTCATGGCGCAGGCGCCGAACCAGCGCACGGTCAGCGTCGAGCGACTGACCGCGCCGGCATCACCCAACATCGTGCAGGCCGGCAGCATTATCCCGGCTGCGCTAATCACTGGCATCCGCTCCGACCTTCCCGGCCAGATCACCGCGCAGGTAACGGCCAACGTCTATGACAGCCCTACGGGCCGCATCCTGCTGATCCCGCAGGGCGCGCGGCTGATCGGCGAGTATGACAGTGAGGTCGCCGCCGGTCAGACTCGCGTGCTGCTAGCGTGGGACCGGCTCATCATGCCGGACGGCCGCTCGATCGTTCTCGAGCGCCAGCCCGGCGCCGATGGCGCGGGGTTTGCGGGCCTACAGGACCGCGTGAACCAGCATTGGGGTAATCTTCTGAAGGCGGCGGCCGTTTCGACGCTTTTGGGGGTCGGTGCTGAGCTGGGCTTAGACAGCGAGGACGACCTGACCCGCGCACTGCGACGCGGCTCTCAGGACACCATCAACCAGACCGGCCAGCAGATCGTGCGTCGGCAGCTCAATGTGCCGCCCACGCTCACCATCCGGCCGGGGCATCCGCTGCGCGTGGTGCTGACCCGCGACCTGGTGCTCGAACCCATCGGAGTAACGCGATGACGAAGTTGAAGCTCGGGCCGCTGGCCGACGATCGCCCCGTCAAGCTCACGGTGGAGTTGCCTGCCGCTGTTCACCGCGATCTCACGGCCTACGCCGCCGCGCTTGCGGCCGAGACCGGCGGGGATGCTATCGTTCCTGAGAAGCTCGTCTCGCCAATGCTGGCGAAGTTCATGGCGAGCGACCGAGGATTCTCGCGGCGACGGGATACCTCGAAGAGCTGACCGCCTCGCTGCCATCAGTTACCCAGGAAGCGTCGGCGGCGATCCTGAGCATCCACCTTGATGATCGCTTCTTCGGCCGTGGCGCATTCGCCGCCACGGACCGAGCCGTCACGACATCCGGCCACCAACTGTCGAGCCTCGTCGATATGAGCGACGAAATACTGTGTGCCGCGTGCGTCGTCCGATGCCTTGGCCACCGCTGCCCCGGTGGCGGTAATCCTCGCTTGAGGGATCGGCGCAATCAGCGGTCGTAAGGCAAAGCCTCCCGCAAAACCGATGGCCAAGTTGACTAACACGATAATGATTGTCTTGCTGTGAGACATAGTAGATATCTCCAGAAAATTCTGTGTAAATTACTGTATTTTTGTCGAGAAATCAAAGGTTAGCGCGTAGCGACTCTTGATGAATCCGAGGAAACGGTGAATAGTCGGATTGATATTGTCTTCGCACCAATAGGCGGAAAAGCCAGTTAGTGCCGGCCCTTGTTCCCCGTGTATTAGCCGATACACAACATCAGGGTACAGTGCGCCGGTCGAACCTTCGCAAACGATGCTCACGCCAGAGCTAACGCCTAGCATGCTCAACACAGTCTCGCCGCTCGACCGCAATACTCGAATATCGGGCTTACTGCCGGACAACGCCAGACGGCCAAGCAGCATATCGCGAATAGCTGGGCCAGGGTCGGTGATTGGTAATAGGAAGCGCTCTTCCCGAAGATCAGTCCAGTGCACGACATCTTGGTTCGCGAGTGGATGCGACTCGGGTAATGCAACGAGCATTCGCTCGCTCCACACCGGTTCGCAGCGAAATCCGTTCTGCCCCGCAACGCCCATCAAGATTGCGATGTCAATTTCTCCAGTATTCAGTCCGGCCAGAAGTAGACTTCTGTCGGATTCAACGCACTCCACATCAACATCCGGGTGAGTTTCGATCCAATTCAATATCGTTGCACGCAAATTGCCGGCAGAAACGGAACTGTTGTGTCCGATCATCAGGCCACCAGCACGGCCCTGACCTGCTGCACGCATCATTTTTACCAACTTATCGGCTGTGTCTACCATCGGCTTAGCGCTGCGGATGAAGGTGCTTCCAGCCAGCGTTGTTGTGACACCTGAACGCGAGCGCTCAAAAATAGACATGCCGATAGAGTGTTCCAGCTTCAGGATAGCCCGGCTCAGAGTCGATTGCTCGACATCTAGGGCACGTGCCGCACGATAGAAGGAACCGTGATCTGCTGCCGCGATAGCGTAGCGAAGTTGCCGGATATTGAACGGCAAATTAATGCCCGGACGAGGTTGAGAAGACCTGCATAACGACCACGCCTGAAACGATCAGGCCGATGCCAATGATCGCGGCCACATCCAAAGCCTGGCGGAGCACAACAACCCCCACGATGGCAGTGAGAACGATGCCGCATCCAGCCCAAATTGCATATGTTATGCCAAGAGGGATAACGCGGAGCGCTTGCGTCAAACAGTAAAATGACATCCCAAAGAATAATGCCATCAAAAGTGTCGGAATTGGCCGAGTAAACTGCTCAGATTTTGCCATGAAAGTCGAGCCGGTCACTTCGCATATAATAGCAGCCGTCAACGCAGCATAGGGAAAGAAAGGATGCATTTTTAGTTCCCTTATTAAATGACGTCGTTGAATGATGGTTCATTGCACCACGGGATTTTGATTATTGAACTTAAGGGCGGATGTCGCGCCAGCCTGCTCCCAACGCGAGCTGCGCGGCTATCCAGCCTTGCGTTTTCTGAACTCGCCGGGCCAAGGCGGTCGACTTTGCATCCAGTGCTTCGACTTGCGCGCCCAACCGTGCACGAGCAGAAATCTGACCCGCATTTTCCCGAACTGTCGCCAATTCAGCGCTTTGCTCGGCAGAGCGCGCGGCAATTTCTGCCTCATTGGCGGCCCACCGACTTGAGTTCCAAGCCTCCAAGGCGCTATCGGACTCTTCGAGTGCGGCCAGAACCACGGCCTGCCACTGTGCAAGCGCGGCTTCCGATCTAGCATCAGCAGATTTCACCCGGCGTAGTAGCCGGGGCATATCAAACAAACCCCAGATCAGGCTCGGCCCAACCGCAAATCCTACGGCGCCATCATCGCCGAGCCGGTCAGGCCGAGCTGAAAGCGCGATATTTCCGGCTAGCGAAATACGTGGATAGAGATCTGTGACCGCAATACGCGCTTGTGCCACAGTGCCAGCAAGCCGCTGCTCGGCTGCGCCGACAT
>JAFLDC010000418.1 GCA_017302775.1 Sphingomonadales bacterium | reverse complement strand
ACCGGTGATGGTCATCGGCCACCAGAAGGGTCGCGATGCCAAGGAGCGGATGTATCGCAATTTCGGCATGCCGCGTCCCGAGGGGTATCGCAAGGCGCTGCGCCTGATGAAACTGGCCGAGAAATTCGGATTGCCGGTGATGACCTTTGTCGACACGCCGGGGGCTTATCCCGGGATCGACGCCGAGGAGCGCGGGCAATCTGAAGCGATCGGCCGCAACCTCTACGAAATGGCCGAGTTGCGGGTACCGGTCATCGTCACCATCATCGGCGAGGGCGGCTCGGGCGGCGCGCTGGCCATTGGCGTCGGGGATGTGGTGCAGATGTTGCAGTACTCGACGTATTCGGTGATCTCCCCGGAAGGCTGTGCCACGATTCTCTGGAAGAGTGCCGAGAAGGCCGCCGAAGCGGCGGAAACCATGGGGATTACCGCGCCGCGGCTGAAATCGCTGGGGTTGATCGACAAGATCGTCAACGAGCCCTTGGGGGGCGCGCATCGCGATCACGACGCCATGGCGCTGGCGCTGAAAAAGTCGCTGCAGGATAGCCTCAAGCAGCTATCCGGGATGTCGGCCGAGGAGTTGCTGGCAACCCGCTACGAACGGCTGATGAGCTATGGCCGTTTCAAAGAAATCGCGCAATCCTGATCCCGTAGAGCACCTCCGGCGCTTTCTCGGCGAGCGGCAGGCTCTGCAACGCCCGACCTGCATCGCGCTCTCGGGCGGCCGAGATTCGGTTGCCCTGCTGCGGGCCGCGGCCTTGCTGCCGGAGATCGGCTCATTGCAGGCCTTGCATGTGAACCATGGCTTGTCGGCACATGCCGATGCCTGGGCCGAACACTGCCGGCAGTTATGCTCGAGTTTGAAGGTCCCCTTTCAGGTTGTCCGGGTGACCGTCGCACATGGCGGCGGGCAGGGGCTGGAAGCCGCCGCCCGGGAAGCGCGCTATGCCGCTTTTGCCGAATGCGGCAGCGAGTTGCTGCTGCTGGCGCATCACCTTGGCGATCAAGCCGAAACCGTGTTGTTCAACCTGGCCCGGGGCAGCGGGGTTGGCGGAGCGGCAGGCATGCCTGCGGAGCGTCGGCTGGCAACGGTGCGTGTGCTACGTCCCTGGCTGAATTTGCCGCCGGCGGCGGTGAGCGAATTTGCCCTTGCTCAGGGGCTTTCCTGGGTGGAGGACGAGAGTAATACCGATCGGAGATATTCGCGCAATTTCCTGCGCCACGAAATCCTGCCCCAACTGGCGCAACGCTTCCCCGCGGTGCAGTTTCGGCTGGGGGAGGCGGCAGCGCATTTTGCCGAGGCCGACCGCCTGCTGGCGGAGTTGGCGGAGCAGGATTGGCGCACACTGACCGGGAAAGACGAGTCGTTGCCGATGGAGGGGGTGCGGCAACTCAGCGTGCCGCGGTTGAAGAATCTGCTGCGCTGGCGTCTGCGGGCGCTGGGTTGGCAGTTGCCGGTGGCCAGCCGCCTGGAAGAGTTCGTGCGTCAACTGGTGGAGGCGGCTCCCGACCGTCATCCACGGCTCGAGCTGCCACAGGGGTGTTTGCTGGTCCGGGCCCGTTGTTTACATTTCCACGCTGCGTGATTCTCCCCTTTGCCAACGCCATCGGTTAGAATCCAAAAGTTATTCATTTCCATTTCGAGACCATGATTACCGGTTCCCTTGTCGCCATTGTGACGCCGATGCAGGAAGACGGCAGCATCGACTTTGCCGCTCTGCAAAGCCTTATCGATTTCCACGTTCGCGAAGGCAGCGACGGCATCGTCGTGGTGGGTACCACCGGCGAATCGCCGACGGTCAATGTCGAAGAGCATTGCGAGCTGATTCGTTTCACCGTCGAGAAGGTCGCCGGCCGTTTGCCGGTGATCGCCGGCACCGGCGGTAATTCGACGGCAGAAGCCATCGAGCTGACCCGCTTTGCCAAGAAGGCCGGCGCTCAGGCCGCGCTTTCGGTGGTGCCCTACTACAACAAGCCGACGCAGGAAGGTCTCTACCGGCATTTCCGCAGTATTGCCGAAGCGGTCGATATTCCGGTGGTGCTCTACAACGTGCCCGGCCGGACGGTGGCCGACATGAGCAATGACACCACCTTGCGCCTGGCCGAGGTCGACAACATTGTCGGGATCAAGGATGCGACCGGAAACATCGACCGTGCCTGCGACCTGATCGTACGTGCTCCCAAGGATTTCGCGCTCTACAGTGGCGACGACATGACCTGCATGGCGACCATCCTGCTGGGTTTCCACGGCACCATTTCGGTAACGGCCAATGTGGCGCCGCGGCAGATGCATGAAATGTGCGCCGCAGCGGCAGCCGGCGATGCGGCGAAGGCGCGCGAACTCCACTTCCGCTTGCTCGGGCTGCATCGTGATTTGTTCTGCGAAGCCAATCCGATCCCGGTCAAGTGGGCGGTACAACAAATGGGGCTGGCGCCGGGAGGTATCCGCCTGCCGCTGACGCCTTTGTCCGAGAGCAATCGGGCGCGCGTGCTGGCCGCGATGCGCCAGGCCGGCGTGGTCGCCTCCTGACGGGAAATTTATGAACAAGTCATTGATACTTTGTGGTTGTGCGTTGGTGATGCTGGTTTCCGCCGGGTGTGCCAACTATGGCGGCAGCATCCTGCCAGAAACCAAGAAAATCGATTACAAATCGGCAGCCAAAGCGCCCTCGCTGGAAGTGCCGCCGGATCTGACCCAAATGGCCCGCGACTCGCGTTATACGGTTCCGGACGGGGCTGGCAAGGGGATGGCAACGGCGTCGGGATACAACGCCGAGCGCGCTGGCGCCGGCAAGGGCGAGCAGACGACGATATTGCCGAAAGTCGAGAACGTTCGCGTCGAGCGTGCCGGTAGCGAGCGCTGGCTGGTGGTTTCAGCGCCAGCCGACAAGATCTGGGATACCGTCAAGGATTTCTGGCAGGAGATGGGGTTCATCATCAAGATCGAGGTTCCCGAGGCCGGCATCATTGAGACCGATTGGGCGGAAAACCGGGCGAAAATTCCCGAGGACGTCATCCGCAGCCTGCTTGGGAAGCTGATCGATTCGCTCTATTCGACGGGTGAGCGCGACAAGTTCCGTACTCGTCTGGAACCGGGTCGTGAACCGGGAACTACGGATGTTTTCATCAGCCATCGCGGG
>JAFLDC010000417.1 GCA_017302775.1 Sphingomonadales bacterium | reverse complement strand
GCGAATGGCTCAGCCCCGAACAGCTGCAAGCCACCATCTGGACCGACGGCCCACTGCGCGCCGAAGACATCAACCTGAGCCAAGCCGAAGCCCTGCGCGCGGGCGGCCCTTGGGGACAAGCCTTTCCCGAACCGCTGTTCGACAACGAATTCGAACTCGAACGCTGGTCCGTCATGGCCGAACGCCACCTGCGCCTAAGCCTGTGTCTGCTACCCGAACGCCACCCCGTCGAAGCCATCTTTTTCAACGCCTACAAAGGCGAAACCCCACCCAACCAATTCCGCGCCGCCTACCAACTCGAAATCGACGAATGGCGCGGCGAACCCCGACTGCGATTGATGCTGCGGCATTGGGAGTAGGGCGCCAGGCAACGCGTTAGTTTGCTCGCTTGGCGAAACGCTGATTCGCTGTCAAGGCGGTGAAGTCGACTAGTCGTCGATAGTTTCCGACGCAATGTCGAGCTTTCCGATGGGTGCTTGACGCTTGTTTACTCACTGCACGAACCATCAAGTTTGTCATCGGCGAATACCTCTTGCGCCGACTTGAAGTGACAAACCGAGGTGGTCCGACGCTGGTAGGTGCGTTTGTCTCATGCATGGCGTGAGTGAACATTGGTCTGATGCCTATCACGTGGTTGCAGGTCGGTGGTCTTCTGGCATGCGTTGATTGCGGGCTCGGTGTCAGTACTGGGTTTTGGTCCATTGTGCCGTGGGGACTTACAGCTTGCCTCCGTCTGCAAGGTGGTCGGGGTTTGGCGCTGGCTGGACTGGAAGCCCGTATATCGGGTCAAAGCAACCACTGCCATTTGTGCCGGGGAAAGCGTCGATCAGCCGCCGCCGCATGTCGGCATCGGCGGCAAAGACAATCATCCAGATGCTGAAAAACCCGTGACCAAGAGCGGCATTGACCACTTGGCGCTTGACGGCATCTATGCCGGGATTGGCGACAACGTCCCGCAGCGCTTCTTGGGCGATGCCCCACACCTCCAATCGTTGGGCAACACGATCAAGGGCAACCTGCTTACCGTTCTCGTCAACGTAGGTGGAAATTGGGTTATCCAGCCCAACCAGCGTCAGCAAGGCATTGGAGATTGCCTGTTGTGCAGGCGTAAGCGACGCCGACGTCCTGACGCTTCCGTCCGCCAGATAGTCGAAGGCAACAGCTGTGTTATCCCGATCCGGCATCAAGGTGTCAACGAAGACGACGTTGCGGTCCCCTTTGGTTGAATTGCAATTGACGCAACCCAGCAGGAAGTTCTCCCAGCGACCCGCAAGCGCTGCATAGGCCGGCAGGCCCTTGGGCTGAACGTGTTCAACCGCCAAGTTAGTGGCTACACGGCGCTCGCAGTAACTGCAGAAGTGCCCGAGCCGTGAAACGAGGAATGGCTTGGCGGCCGTGTAGTCAGCAAAGTCTGTTGCCTGCGGCGAATCGCCACGTCGTACGGGCCGCATGCCTCACTCCCCCAGCTTCGCTGCGCGTTTGAGTTCCAAAAAAGCTTGGTAGGCGGGGTTGTGCGCATAGGGGGCAATTGCTTGGGCCAACCGCTCCTTGAAGGCCTCTTGCTTATCGCTTGGTGCCAGCGCGGCAAGTTCGAGCGTTTCCAGGTAGTGCGTCGCCACCTGCCTCATGGCGTCGTACTCCTCGCTGACTTCTGTGTTCGCGACACCCATGATGCCGTGCGCAATCTCCTCGACTGGCATCTGTCCGAGGTTGGAAGTGGGCTGTCCATCAAGCACGATGAGTTCCTCGCCACTGCGCAGCGACTGAATCAAGAACGGCGAATGGGTCGTGCAAATGAACTGCAGCATCGGAAATGTTCGCCGCAAGTCGCCGATCACCCGGCGCTGCCACTTCGGATGCAGGTGCAAATCCAGCTCGTCGATCAGCACGACACCTGGGGTCAGCTCCAAAGCTCGATCGCCCAGCTGCGGATTCAGCATGGCGGCCTTGATGGCCAAATCTGCGGCGATGGCCACGACGTTGCGATAGCCGTCGCTCAGCTCGTTGAAGGTGTGTAGTTCGCCGCTCTGGTACTTCAGCACCAGGGTTCGCAGCTTGGTGCTGTAACGGGCAGAGGCAATCTCCGGAAGCATGGCCTCTATGGCCTGATAGACCAGCCGCAGTGCGGGCGACGAGTCTTCTTCGTCCAGTTCGTTGCGCCGTTCGACACCCATCCAACGAATCAGGTCGTTGGGGTTGCAACGCTTGTCCACACTCATCCGGTAGCCAAAGAACGGCTCGGACAGGCGATCAAAGTCATGCAGCGCTTTTTCAAGATCGTCGGCGTCTTCAGCCAACTCGGCCGGCTGCTTGCCCTTGTGCTTGCTCAGTGCCTTGCCCGATGTGTCGCGCACCGACTCCCACAACCTGCCCGCTCCGAAGTAGCGGACCAGCGGCAACACCAGCGGCTCTTGTTTCATGACTGAGTTTGCCATCTTCTCTGCCCATTTCTTTAGCGCGGCGGCACCACCGCGCGTTGTTCTGCCGCCTAGGCCTTCCATCGAGCGTTCCCATCGCACCGGCGCCTCGTAGGGATTTGGCCTGTCTTTGCTGGTTGGCGCCAAGTAGGTAATTTCCTCTTCAGGCGAATTCCGCCCGACCCGTGCGATGTGCAACTTCGCTGTCGCTGTGACGCTCACCGGGTACTGTGGCAGCTCGCGATAGCGCTTCTCCACGAAATCCAGCACGTGGCGAACATCGCGGTCCCAGATGTTGCGTGAGTCGTGACCACGAAAACCCAGCAGCCAAGAGCCGATGGCCACTGCTGCGGCCTCAAGGAAAGATGTCTTGCCGCTGCCGTTTTCACCAATCACCAGATTGAACTGCGGGTGCAGCGTGAACTCTCGGTCCACGTAGCCGCGAAAGTTCTGAAGGCGCAGGGATTCAATTCGCACGAGCGGTTTCCTTGCGGGTCAGGATGGGTACTGCGATGGGGACTGTTCTGAAGTGGTCGCAACAGTCGCCCTAGAATTCAACAGCAAGCAAGAGCCAATGACAAGGCAAACCATGACGACCATTTGGTAGCTCATAGGTTCACTCGGGGCGTTTGGTGCATCAGGGCGTTGCGACAGGCTTGTCGGTTTGTTTGAGGACGCCCGTTATGCGCTGCAGAAATGCGTGGGGGTGTGCCACTACTGGATCCCGACTTTGGTCAGGGGTTG
>JAFLDC010000416.1 GCA_017302775.1 Sphingomonadales bacterium | reverse complement strand
AAACGCGCTGCAGATCAAGAAACGGCCCGGGTCCCACCGGGCCGTTTCAGCTTCGTCGCCACGTTACGCCACGCGCAGCACGCCTTCCTGTCGGTCATGGGCGTGTGGCGGGTCAGGTCGTGGTCCTTCGTGTATCTGCTGGCGCGTTGGGCATCCACCTCGCGGGATTCAAGGCGCTGGCGCTTGTCCCGGTGGCGATGCTCACCCTGGGCCGCGCCGCGCTGGTGCCTGCCACCGTCGCCACCCTGTGGCTGGCGACGGGCAGGAACCGACCGATTTCAGTCATACAAGCAGGTGCTCGGAAGTGGCAGTTGTAAGTCCTGTCGCAGACCTTCACCACCTTCAAGTCAGACACAGTCTCATCCACCTGCTGAGCAAGGAATCGCTGTGGCCGGTCGAAAATCAGGGCACCAATAACCCCCCAGCAATCGCCGCAAATGCGACAACAAATACCGGCGAAACCTTGCCAGGCACCAGCATGCCAAAGGCGGCTAGCGCCAGAGCGAAATCCGCTTTTGAATGGATGGCACTTGTCCATACTGGGTCATATAGCGCCGCCCCGAGCACGCCTACGACGGCCGCATTGATGCCACCCATCGCCCGCTGGATTCCATCCCGCTGACGCAAGCTTTCCCAGTAGGGCAAGGCACCGGCCACCAGCAGGAAGGATGGAAGAAAAATCGCCAGCAACAACATGCAGCCTCCGAGCCAGCCGCCCAAGGGAAAAGGCATTGCCGCACCCAGAAAGGCCGCAAAGGTGAACAGCGGGCCAGGCACCGCTTGTGCTGCCCCATAACCGGCGAGAAACCTATCGTTGCTGACCCAGCCCGGTGGAACAACGCTGGCTTGCAGCAGGGGCAAGACAACGTGTCCGCCGCCGAAAACCAGGGAGCCGGCCTGATAAAAACCCGAAACCGCCGATACCGCCAACGAATCGGACAGCGCAGCCAGGGCCGGCAAGCCGACCAGGAAGGCGCAGAACAGCACCAGCAAGACGGCGCCGGTTGTCCGGCTCACGCCATAGTTCCGGTGTTCTGCCGTCGGTAGATGCTGAAGGGACAAAAGACGCCAGCCGACGACACCGCCGAGGACAATCGCCAGAATCTGACTGAGCGCCGATGAAAGTGTCAGCACGAGCAGCGAGGCGGCGATGGCGATGCTCGCCCGAAGGCGGTCCGGACAGAGCGATTTCGCCATGCCCCAGACCGCCTGGGCGACGACCGCAACGGCCATGACTTTCAAGCCATGAACGACGCCGGATTGTGCCAGTCCCGCCCAACTGGCCGCACCAAAAGCAAAGAGAATGAGCGCGATGGCGGATGGCAGGGTAAAGCCAAGCCAGGCAGCCAACGCACCCCACCAGCCCGCTCGTCCCAAACCCAGCGCCATGCCCACCTGACTGCTGGCCGGGCCCGGCAAGAACTGGCACAAGGCCACCAAGTCGGAGTAGCTTTTGTCATCCAGCCACTGACGGCGTTCGACAAACTCGGAACGGAAATAACCGAGATGGGCAACCGGACCGCCGAATGAGGTCAGACCGAGCTTCAGGAATGCACCGAGAACTTCCACAGGGCTGCCAGCTGTGTTGTGCGTACCCGGTAAGTTTGCATTGCTATCGTGTCTCATGGCGGCTTTCAGCAATCAGTGCGCGGAAGGTTGCAGAGGGGTTGGCCGGGGGCTTCCGAATGACGTGCTGGAGATCTCAATGACCCAACTCCGGTCAGAGCTGCTGTTGGAGTTCATGCCAATGAACGGCGGTTATCTCTCAGCTTGCGGACGTCGAGCGGGCCAACGCACTGAATGTCCGTCGGTCATACGTGCCAGCTCTGCTCGAATCCTCAGAAAGGCTGACGATGCGCTCGCCAAAACAACGACGGCACATTGATCTGAACCTTTGTGCAAACCCGACTGACGGATAATCTGTTACTCGGTCGTACTTGGGCTCCAGAACGCCTGCGACACGAACGGCTGCTCCGCAAGCTGTCGGGTAATCCGATCCAGCTCGTCACCATCGACGCCGGTAGCAAGCAGGACCACCTCGATTTCCACCGCGTCGTCGCCAAAGGCATGCACCACCAAGTCGCGCGTCGAGTATTGCGCGGATTCGAGGACTGCCTCGACGAGGCGCAATGCCTCTTTCTGGTGGTCTCGATCGGCGATGACATAGACGGTGTTCGTCACCTCAACGGCCGTGGTGTCGATGGGCTGCCTGTTGATGCGATTGACGACAGGCCGGAGCAAGGTGTTCGAGGCCAGGACGAAGACCGCGCCCAGGATCGCTTCAAGCAGCATGTCTGCTCCAGCGCACGCGCCGACTGCCGCAGACCCCCACAGCGTGGCGGCCGTGTTCAAGCCACGAACATTGCCCTCCTCACGCATGATGACGCCAGCGCCGAGGAAACCCACGCCGGATACCACGTAGGAAACAACGCTGATGGCGCCCTGGTGCCCATTCAGGCGATTGGCCATGTCGACAAAAATCGCGGCGCCCACCGCGACGAGAACATTCGTACGCAAACCGGCGGTTCGCTGCCGATACTGGCGCTCGAAGCCAATCAGGCTTCCGAGAATGAATGCCGCGGTCAGGCTGAGCGTGGTGTCAGCCAGCGACGCCAGGTTGATGTTCTCGATCGCTTGCAGGGTCATGGTGCTCAGAACTCGGCGTGGAGTCGCATCGCGAAGAAGTCAGCCGGGCCACGGTCGGCGTTGTAGGCGGGGTTCCACATCCGCTGATAGTCGGCCGTGAGGAAGGTGTTCTTCCAGACGTTCAGGCTATAGTAGGCCTCGAACAGCTGTTCGGGCTTGTAGTTGAGGGCACCGTCGCCAATGAAGAAGGAGATCCCGCCGGCCTCCAGGTATTTGCGGCGGTCTGAAGACAGGGTGTTGTGTGCGAAGCCGACGCCGAGGGTATCCATGCCCCGGCCCCACGCAGAGCCTTTCAGGGCAAAGCCGGTTGCGATGGAGCCGTCCGTCTCGGTGAAGGCATAGGTCTCCGTCCGGCCATCCGCCTTCATGGCGCGCAGGAAGAAGCCCAAGTCGTCGTTGATGGCCTGCTCGATGTTGATACCTGCACCGTACTTGATCCGCTCC
>JAFLDC010000415.1 GCA_017302775.1 Sphingomonadales bacterium | reverse complement strand
CCAGGGCGGCCATCGGCCAGCCGCGCGGCCAGTTCATCAACCTGCATATCCGGGAAAATCCGCACCAGGCTGGCGGCGACTTCGCGCGGGGAACGCACCAGCGGCGGACCATCACCGCCCAGCGCGGCGGGATTGTACCACAGGGCATAGGCCGGAAAGGCACGGGCCAGCGGCACGCCGTGCCGGTCGACGATATCGCCGCGTTCGGGCAGCAGCAGCGTGCCGAACTGCTGCCGGGTCGGGGCCTGTTCAAACAGACCGAGGAAGGCGATCCGGATCAGCGCAATGACCGCGACGAGCGCGAAGCCGCCGACCACCCACAACACCCGCCATTTGGCCATCAGCAGGCTGCGGGTACGCACATTGACCAGCGCCCCGCGGCCGGTCGAGATAGCGGTAGATACGGCGATCGTGGTCATTCCTGCACCGCCTTCTTGGGTTCAACTCTGCCGAGCCGTTCACCCAGCGTGGCATCTGTCGTCGGTTTGCGTTTGCTGGCGGAGGCTGGTTCAGCCGCCATCGCCTTGCCGGTCAGGGGATTGACCATGGCCGGAAGAGCTTCCGCATCACGCGGAACATCGGCGTTGGCGACCCGGATCGGACTGGGTGCATCAGGGCTGCGCGGCTTGCCCAGTGTGGCGAGTTGCCGCTCGCCTTCGAGATATTGCCCGGCCGCAGGCGCCTGGTAGCCGAATTCGACAGCGTTCAACGTGCGCAGCTGCTGTTGGTTGGCGCGGGTTTCAAACTCGGTCTCAAGCAGCAGCTTGTCCTGTTTGAGGGCAAGGATCTGCCGTTCGGTCAGCCGGACCTGGCTTTTCACGGCGTTGACCTTGAACGTCAGAACCACTGTCATGGTAAAACAGGTCAACAAGACAGCCGCCCAGCCGATCGATCGGATGCGGTCGCGGGTCAGGTTCATGCTGCCCTCCCCTGCCGGGGCGGCGCATCGGTGCGCAGCGCGGTGCGCAACGTGGCTGAACGCGCGCGGGGATTGCGCGCCAGCTCCGCCGCCGACGGGCGCACGGCCTTGGCGACGCGGGCGAAGACCGGCGAGGTCGGCGCAGCCGCCATAGGCACATGGCGCGAGGCATTGGCCACGGCACCGCTTGCGGCACGCAGGAAGTTCTTGACGATCCGATCTTCCAGGCTGTGGAAGCTGACCACCGCCAGCCGCCCGCCCGGCACCAGCATGCGCTCTGCCGCGGCCAGCCCGGCGTGAAGCTCGTCCAGCTCCGCGTTCACATGGATGCGGATCGCCTGGAAGCTGCGGGTGGCCGGGTCCTTGGGCGCTGGCCCCTTGTTTGAATGCGGACGGTAACCCAGCGCCTTGCGCACGACCTGCGCCAATTGCCCGGTCGTTTCGAGCGGACGCGCCGCAACGATTGCCCGGGCGACCCGGCGTGACTGGCGCTCTTCCCCAAACTCGTACAGGACATCGGCGATTGTCGCTTCGGGTGCGGTGTTAAGGAAGTCGGCGGCGCTTTCCCCTTCCTGCCCCATTCGCATGTCAAGCGGGCCGTCGGACGAAAAGGCGAACCCGCGTTCGGCCTGGTCGAGTTGCATCGAGGACACCCCGATGTCCATCACCACACCGTCAACCTGCGAAACACCGGCAGCCGCCAGCGCATCGATCATTTCGGAAAAGCGGCGGGGATGAAGCACCAGCCGGGGCGGCTCCGACTGCGCTTCGGTCCAGCGCCGCCCTGCGGCGATGGCATCGGGATCGCGATCGAAAGCGTGGACGCTGGCCCCGGCATCAAGCAGGCGGCGGGTATAACCGCCAGCACCAAACGTGGCATCGACGATCACACATCCGGGCGCGGGCGCCAGCGCCGCGATCACTTCGTCGAGCAGGACCGGGATGTGGGGCGTCGCGGCGTTCACTTGCGCGCCTTTCCGCTGCGCGCCTGCGCGGCAAGATCAAGGCAGGCCTCCTGCGCATCCTCCCAGCCGGCACCCAGCTTGGCCAGTTCATCAGGGCTCCAGATCGTGAACTGCTTGCCGCCGCCCTGAAAGAACGCCGCGTCCGTCAAGGCACCCAGTTTGAAGAACCGTTCAGGCAGAATGAAGCGCCCGGAATCGTCAAAGGGCACGCGGGCAAAGCCGTAGAGCTGCTGGGCCCGCAGATCCCGGTCATAGTCCTGGCCGCGATCCAGCGCATTGCGCTCCTCGCGGTCGAGCTCGGCTTCGAATTCGGATACCCGCGACAGCCCAAAGCCGATCAGGCATTTCCAGCGGGAATGCTTGGTCAGGCACAGGATCCGTTCGCCGTGGCCGGAATCGCGCACCGCCTTGCGAAAGTCTGGCGGCAGCACGAAGCGGCCCTTTTCGCCCAGCAGCGAAAAGCCTTGGCCACTATATGCAATCGGCTTGCCCGCCTCCACGATACGCCCCGCCACTTGCCGGGACGAATCCCGGATCCCGCAAAAAAATCTTCCCCCATCTGGCCGCGCGCCCTCGCGGCCCGATCGCCCTGAAACGACGCTCGGCAATAGGTTTGGATGTCGATGAAGCAGTTACTTACTGTTGCTTTTCCGGGGATGGAAGGGAAAAGTGCGGGATTTCACGGGATAAGACGGTAAACATATGATTAATATAGCTTTGATTCCTACCCCAATGGCTTCAAATTCGGTATGTTTTTGTTTTGTTCTCCACTGAAATCAGCCACTTAGCACGCGACTCAAAGGCTGCTTGCGAACTGTCCCGCAATTTCCCGTGCAAGCGCCGATTCAGTGAGCGGCGAAGGCTGCGTCAAGCAGTTCGGAGAGGGCGCGGGTTTTGGCGCCATCGGGATCGGACCGCTCGATAACTGCCGCATCGGCCAGCGCCACCACCCTGCCCTTGCCGATGGTGCAGGTCGCCGCCAGGCCATCGGCCCAAGTCTGACAGTTGGCCTGCCCGCTGATTGCAAAGTACCCGGGCAGGTTGACCGGCACGGCAACGCCCAGCACCTCCCGGGTGGTTTCGCCCATCGCCTGCCGGTCATCGAACCGCAGATCCAAACCCCATCGGTTCAGAATCGGCGAAAGCAGAACCACCGCCTGGGGCCGGCGCGGATCGCCCAGCGAAAAGGTTGATTCCTCGGTCAGCGCCGGATCGGCCAGCAACAGCAGATGCCCTCCGCCCCTGACCCAGTCGTCAAGCGCGACATTCTCTTGCGGGGACA
>JAFLDC010000414.1 GCA_017302775.1 Sphingomonadales bacterium | reverse complement strand
CCTGTTCACGATCGTTGACGGGATAGCGGCCTTTGCACTGATACCTTCGGCAGCATCCCAATCCGCACCGGCAACCTTCGCTGCGGTCAAACTGGTGTTCGACGCGATGTTCTTTGCCGGAACGGTGGCCACCGGAATGGGGCTGCTGATTGTTTTCGCCGAAGAGAGGGCCGCAGTGGGCCTGCTGCGCTGGGCTGGCATTGCTGCCGGGTCTGCCTGTCTCATCGGCATCGTTCTTGCCCTGACGGGAAAACCGTCCGGTCAAGCCATCGGCCTGGCACTCGCCGGATCAGCACTGACCGGTGCGCTGCTGGGTCGCCGCATCTCCCGCGGGGTGGTGGCCGGTTAGCCGATCCGGTAAGGTACCACTCCTCGCTGGTCCGGGTCGACGGCGATGGGTCGGTCGCTTGGCGGAAAGGCACGCTGATCACAATCACTCCGCGGGCAGATGCGGCAAGATATGCCGATCCGTGTGGCGGATGCTTCTGCGGTCAGATCCAGTCCGTCGGCATAGACGAATTCTCCGGCATGTTCGGCCTCGCATCCCAAAGCCACTGCATAGCGGCGCGGGGCGCGCTGGTACGAACCGCTTGGCTTGACCAGGCCCTTGGCCATAGAGACATAGCGTACACCGTCGGGCGTCTCGGCCAGCTGCACCAGGATCCGATCCGGAATGGCCACCGCCTCATGCACGATCCACAGCGGACAAGCGCCGCCGAACCGGGCGAACTGCAAGCGCGTGGCCGAATGGCGCTTGGTGATATTACCCGCCATATCGACGCGGCAGAAGAAGAACGGGACACCCAGCGCATCGCCGCGCTGCAAGGTCGACAGCCGATGGCAGGTTTGCTCGAAACTGGTGCCAAAGCGCTGGGCAAGCCGGTCAATATCGTGGCGCACCGTGCGGGCCTCGGATCGGAATTGGCGGTATGGCATCAGCAGCGCACCGGCAGCGTAATTGCACAGCCCCACGAATAGCAGCTGGCGGCTGGCGGCATTGCGCAGACCGGCATTTTCCACAACTGCAGCGATCTCGTCCTTGAGCGCCAGCGCGGCAAGCTGGTGTGCCAGCTGAAACCGGCGGCTTTCGGCGGGCTGCCCGGGATCGATCGTCAGATGTCCCATCTCTGCATCATAGGAGCGCAGCCCAGTGTGCGCCGAATAGATCAACGAGATCGACAGCGCATCCTTGAGGTATGTCTCGATCGCCGCCGTTTCGGGCGAGAGCACACCCAGCCGCGCCGCCAGTGCCTCGGCGGCGCGATCCAGGCTGTCGACGTAATTATTCTCCAGATGGAACCAGTCGCGCACCTCTTCCCATGGCAGACGCGCGATGGAACCGGCTTCGGTCGACAAAGCTTCGTCCACCATGGCGAGCCGCTGGCCGGATCGGCGATAAGCCTCGTGCAGGGCAATAAACCGTTCCGTGAGTGCAGGCTGCTGTTCGGCGAAGCGGGCAAGCTGTGCGGCGTCGATCGGGTCGGGGAACAACGGATCGGCGTTTGCCTCGCGTAAAGCGGCCAATCGCGTTTCGGCATCGCCTGCGCCAATCTCGCGCCAGTCCAGCGGAAAGGTACGGCTCAACCGCTCGATCAAAGAGGCAGTCAGTGGCCGGTCGTCGTTCTCCAGCTGCGAGAGGTAGCTGGTCGAGATCGCCAGTGCGGCAGCCAGTTCGGATTGCTTGAGCCGCCGTTCGGTGCGGATCGAACGAAGCCGGCTTCCGGCAAAGATGCGGCGTTGGGACATGATGCGATCCTACTTTGCAAACTCCAACTTCGCAAATTTGCAAATTCACATTGGACATTGCCCCGCAGCCGGCCCATCCAGCAGGCTTCGCATTCCAAGGTTGGGGTCAGAATGTCCGCAAATATCGCCGAAATGGAAAAGCGCCGCGCAGCCGCCCGGATGGGTGGAGGACAGAAACGGATCGATGCGCAGCACGCCAAGGGCAAGCTGACGGCGCGCGAGCGACTTTCGATCCTGCTGGATGAGGGCAGCTTCGAAGAAACCGACATGTATGTTGAGCACAACTGCGTTGATTTCGGCATGCCCGATACGGTCGTCCCGGGCGATGGGGTGGTGACCGGCAGCGGTACGATCAACGGCCGCCTGGTCTATGTCTATTCGCAGGATTTTACGGTGTTCGGCGGTGCGGTGTCCGAACGCCACGCGATGAAGATCTGCAAGGTGATGGACAACGCGATGAAGGTCGGTGCACCGGTCATCGGGCTGAACGACAGCGGCGGCGCCCGGATTCAGGAGGGTGTTGCTTCGCTGGGCGGCTATGCCGAAATCTTTCAGCGCAACGTGCTTGCCAGCGGCGTGGTGCCGCAACTCAGCCTGATCATGGGGCCATGTGCGGGCGGGGCAGTTTACTCGCCGGCGATGACCGACTTCATCTTCATGGTGAAGGACAGCTCCTACATGTTCGTCACCGGTCCTGACGTGGTCAAGACCGTGACCAACGAAGTTGTAACCCAGGAAGAACTGGGCGGGGCGATCACCCACAGCACCAAAACATCGGTTGCCGATCTGGCGCTGGAAAACGATATCGAGGCGCTGCTCACCGCACGCGACCTGTTTGACTATCTGCCGCTCAACAACCGCGCAGGCGTCCCAGAACGGCCGACCAGCGATCCCTGGGATCGGATCGAGGAAAGCCTGGACAGCGTGATCCCGGCCAATGCCAACCAGCCCTATGACATGCACGAAGTGGTGCGCAAGGTGCTGGACGAGGGCGAGTTCTTTGAAATTCAGCCCGGTCACGCCGCCAATATCATCGTCGGCTTTGGCCGGGTAGAAGGGCGCACGGTGGGCGTCGTCGCCAACCAGCCGATGGTACTGGCGGGGGTTCTCGATATCAACTCGCTGAAGAAGGCGGCGCGGTTCGTGCGGTTCTGCGACGCGTTTGAGGTTCCGATCCTCACCTTTGTTGACGTGCCCGGCTTTCTGCCCGGCACTGCGCAGGAACTGGGCGGGATCATCAAACACGGTGCCAAGCTGCTGTTCGCCTATGCCGAATGCACCGTGCCCAAGATCACTGTGATCACCCGCAAGGCCTATGGCGGGGCCTACGACGTTATGGCCTCCAAGCACCTGCGCGGCGACCTCAACTACGCCTGGCCGACCGCCGAAATCGCGGGGATGGGCGCCAAGGGCGCGGTTGAGATC
>JAFLDC010000413.1 GCA_017302775.1 Sphingomonadales bacterium | reverse complement strand
TGCCGGGACAAGTTTGCGGTGGCGATCGCATCACCGCAGGTGATCGCGGCTTATGATGTCAAGCTGACCAAACCCGATGGGGCTGCAACCGGGTTATCCAGTCGCACCTCTTATGTGATCGGCAAGGATCGCCGGGTGAAGTTTGCCCATTCGAACATGGATTATCGCGATCATGTCCGGCTTACCCTGCAGGCGGTGAAGTCGCTGCGGAGGTGACGCCAGGCGCTTTACAATCGGGGGCCTTCCGCTAAGCGGAGCCTGATGTGCACCAACCTGCCTAACAGGCCGGTGCTGGACTGCAATTGCCGGAGTAAGTTATCATGCGTGCCGAAGGGCAGGCTCATATCGAACGGATCGAAGCTGCCATCGCGCTGGTTCGCAAGTTCCTGGACTGGGACCGCGCGCTGCGCCGCCTGGACGAGCTCAACGCGCGGGTCGAAGACCCGAAGCTATGGGACAACCCCAAGGAAGCCGAAGCGGTGATGAAAGAACGCCGCCGGCTTGAGGCAGCGGTTGGAACCGTCAACGATATTTCCAGCCAGATGGCCGACGCCATCGAGTTTGTCGAGCTGGGCGAAATAGAGGGTGATGAAGCCACGGTTGACGAGGGCATTGCGGCACTGGCCGCACTCGCAGACCGGGCCGACGCTGACAAGGTCCAGGCGCTGCTGGCCGGTGAGGCCGACAGCAACGACACTTATATTGAAATTCACGCCGGCGCGGGCGGAACAGAGAGCCAGGACTGGGCGGAAATGCTGTTCCGCATGTACACCAGATGGGCGGAGAAGCGTGGCTTCAAGGTCGAGACGATCGAATACCAGGCGGGGGACCAGGCCGGGATCAAGTCGGCCACGATCCTGTGCAAGGGCGAAAATGCCTATGGCTATGCCAAGACCGAGAGCGGGGTTCATCGGTTGGTCCGGATATCGCCTTATGACAGCTCTGCCCGGCGCCATACCAGCTTCAGCTCCGTCTGGGTCTATCCGGTAATCGACGACAGTTTCTCGATCGAGGTCAATCCGGCTGATCTTAAGATCGATACATACCGGGCCTCCGGCGCGGGTGGCCAGCACGTCAACACCACCGATTCAGCGGTGCGGATGACTCACGTTCCGTCAGGCATCATTGTTGCCAGCCAGATCGACCGGTCGCAGCACAAGAACCGCGAAATTGCGCTCGGCATGCTGAAGGCGCGGCTTTACGAAGAAGAAATGCGCAAGCGCGAAGAGGCAGCCAGCGCCGAGCATTCGGCCAAGTCGGACATCGGGTGGGGGCATCAGATCCGGTCCTATGTGCTGCAGCCATACCAGATGGTGAAGGACCTCCGCACTGGCTACACCAGTCCGACACCATCGGACGTGCTGGACGGAGCTCTCGATCCATTTATGGCTGCTGCCCTGGCGCAGCGTGTCACCGGCGAAAAGGTTGAGGTGGAGGACGACGATTGATCTGCCGCGCAGTAACCCTGCTGATCCTGGCCGGAGCACTGGCTGGATGCAACAAGCCTGCGGCCGAGGCTGACCGGGCTGAAGGCGCGCGCGATTTTCCCAAAGCCTATCGGCCGGTTTCGGCCGTGACTGCTAACGAATTTTCCAACGAAGATCAGCGTGATGATCTTGGCGAAGCCAAGGTGGTCATGGACCTTGCGCGGATCGGCCCAGGAACCAGCGTCGCCGACATCGGAGCAGGGGAGGGATACTACACGGTGCGCCTGGCCGAGCGTGTCGGGACCAAAGGCCGGGTATTGGCCCAGGATATCGATCAGGGTGCGATCCAGCGGCTCGGCCAACGGGTCGAGCGCGAGCGACTGGACAACGTTTCGATCAAGCTGGGGGCACTGGCCGATCCGCGGCTGCCGGGGGCAAGTTTCGACCGGATATTCATGGTCCATATGTACCATGAAGTGACCGAGCCCTACGCATTCCTGTGGCACTTGCGACCGGCACTCAAGGCCGGCGGGCAGGTGATCGTGGTCGACGTCGACCGACCGACCGACCAGCACGGGATCCCGCCGCAGCTGCTGTTTTGCGAATTTGGGGCGATGGGCTTTCGCTTGGTGGAATTTGTCGTAAAGCCAGAGTTGAACGGCTACTACGCCGCATTCGAGGCGCAGGGTGAGCGGCCCGCACCAGACACTATAAAGCCATGCAACACGGCTGCAGGAAAGACAGGGACGCAATGAGTTTCAAAGGGCTTAAGCCAATCGTCTATGGTGGGCGCGAAGTCTGGCCGCTGGTCGAAGGCGGAAAGGGCGTTGCGGTTTCCAACCATACCAGTTCCGGCGCCTGGGCAGCGGCGGGCGGGATTGGCACAGTCAGTGCGGTGAACGCTGATTTCTATGACGAGCATGGCGAAATCGTCGATCAGGCCTACCACGGCGCCACCCGAAGAGAGCGCCATGATGAACTGATTGCATACGGCATCAAGGGCGGGGTCGAACAGGTTCGTCGCGCCCATGAGATCGCTGGCGGACAGGGTGCCATCAATATCAACGTGCTGTGGGAAATGGGCGGCGCGCAGCAAGTGCTGGAAGGGGTGCTGGAACAGACCCGCGGCCTGGTTACTGGCGTGACCTGCGGCGCGGGGATGCCATACAAGCTCTCTGAAATCGCTGAACGCTACAATGTGCACTATCTGCCGATCATCAGTTCGGCCCGGGCGTTTCGTGCGCTGTGGAAGCGGGCTTACCACAAGGTGCCAGATCTGCTTGGCGCGGTGGTCTATGAGGATCCCTGGTTGGCGGGCGGCCACAACGGACTGTCCAATGCTGAAGACCCGCTTCAGCCGCAAGACCCCTATCCGCGGGTCAAGGCGCTGCGCGATACCATGCGGGCAGAGGGCATCGCCGATACCGTGCCGATCGTGATGGCGGGCGGGGTCTGGTATTTGCGCGATTGGGATAACTGGATCGACAATCCTGAACTGGGTCAGATCATTTTCCAGTATGGCACCCGGCCATTGCTCACGCAGGAAAGCCCGATCCCGCAGGCGTGGAAGGACGCGCTGCGCACGATCGAGGAGGGCGATGTGCTGCTCCACCGCTTTTCGCCGACCGGATTTTATTCGAGCGCGGTGCGCAATCCCTTCCTGCGCTTGCTCGAAGCGCGGTCACAGCGGCAGATCGCGTTCGGCAAGGCTGAAACGCCCGACACGCCCGTGCGGCTGGAGGTCGACCG
>JAFLDC010000412.1 GCA_017302775.1 Sphingomonadales bacterium | reverse complement strand
GTTTGATTCCGTGGTTCATGTTAACCTGGGGGCAAGTGCGCCCTACCACTATGGTTTGCTGGCGCAGCGGCCGATGGTTTCAGACGGCAGGTAAACGCCCCGTTGCGGACGCCTAAATCTGACGGTTGCAAGGTCGGCTTTGGGTCGGGATGCGACCGTTCTCTCGTCGACTTCGTCGCCGGAAAGCGGTCAGTGAAATCCTGATTCCTGAAAGCGGCCAGTCATGCAAAGCCAGGTTTTTTGAACCGGAGTGCCACAAAGCGGCCGATGGTGACCTCACCCAACCGGCTAGCAACCGACATAGCCCAAGTCATTGGCTTAAGTCTGCTAACGGTCAATAAAAAGCCGCTGACACCGAGTCGGATAGTTTTTGTAGAATAAGAACGCAGTTGTAGTAATCGTTGCATTATCGTAGAGTGTGTTCATGAATTCATGGATTGCACTCATTACCAGCCTTCCTACCGAAAACGCCACAGCTCGTATGCGTGCCTGGCGAAGTCTCAAGGCATCGGGCGCAGCCGTCTTGAGGGATGGCGTTTATCTGATGCCAGAGCTGGAGGATTGCCAAAACACGCTGGATAGCGTGGCCACGGACGTTCGTGCGGCGGAAGGAACAGCGCTGGTCGTTCGTCTCGAAGAGCCAACCGATGGCAACTTCGTGGCGCTATTCGACCGCAGTATCGATTTCGCCAATCTGCTCGGCGATATTGCGACGGCACGAGAGGGACTGTGCCCAAACACAGCCAATGAAACAATGAAGCAGGCGCGTAAGCTGCGCAAGGCATTTACCAACCTAACGGTCATCGACTTCTTCCCTGGCGAAGCTCAGAAACAAGCAGACGAGGCCTTGCGTGACCTGGAACAGCGAGCTGCTTGGGCATTGTCACCTGACGAGCCGCACCCCGTAAACGACGCCATCACCCGGCTGAACATCCAGGACTACCAAGGGCGACGCTGGGCGACGCGACGCCGTCCCTGGGTGGACCGACTAGCCTGCGCTTGGTTGATTCGCCGCTACATCGACCCACAAGCCATTGTGCTTTGGCTGAAGACGCCAGCCGAGTGCCCGGCTGATGCTTTAGGTTTCGATTTCGATGGGGCGACCTTCACCCATGTCGGCGCTCGTGTCAGCTTCGAGGTGCTGCTCGCCAGGCAGAACCACGACCTGGCCCGGTTCTACCGCAGTGTCGCTCGCCTGGCGGCACTCGACGACCAGGCTCGGCGCGAGACGCTGCGCGAGCTGCTGGCCGCTTCCCGTGACGCCGAGCGCAACCCGGGCGACGGCACGATCAGCATCGACGACCACTTTCAGGGTTTCTGGTATCAACCTCGAAGAGCAGGATCGGCCGATGCAGGCGGGGTCGCCGCGCAGGGCTACTTGCCGGCGGCCTCGCGTTTCCGCAGCGAGGTGGGCATCAACGTCGCTTCGCCATCGATAACTACCTTGTCACCGACGGTGCACACGGTATCGAGCACCACCCGGCACTTTTCCACGATCACTTCCTTGACCGTCACCCTGGCATGAACGGTGTCGCCGGGACGGACCGGTGCACGAAAGCGCAAGGACTGGCTCATGTAAATCACGCCAGGGCCGGGTAAACGATTTCCCAGCACCGCTGAAATCAGGCTCGCGGACAACATGCCGTGGGCGATGCGACCGCCAAACATCGTGGTTTTGGCAAAGTCTTCATCCATATGAACCGCATTGACGTCGGTAGACACGCCGGCAAACAGGACGAGGTCGGCGTCGGTAATCGTCTTGGCGATTTCTGCGCTCATGCCGACAGACAAGTCTTCTATGTCGTAACCGTTTTGGGGATTCATGACAGTCCTTTCTCTTCATCATCAGCGCGGGAATGGCCGCGCCCAAGCAAAGCGGCGCTGACGACTGCCTGCGCCACTCCAATCTGTTGAGCGTTCCGGGTTATCGCGAGGATCCTCCAGCGCGAAGACGGGAATTTCAATTGCCTCAGCACAAGTATCCGTGACCCGCACATCCCAGTCAAGCGCCGATTATCCTCGCTGCATCAGCGTGAGCAGACAAAATCCGCCGGTTCGTCATGCACAACGAAAAAGTGGTCATTCAGAAAGCATGAAAGTTTCCTGATTCATGGTAATGACGACTTTCCCCACTGATTTGCGGGTCAACACCTGTTCGAGGGCCTCGACCGCCGCGGTCAGCGGATAGCTCGCCGAGATGTGCGGCTTGATCGCGCCGGCCAGATACCAGTCAATCAGCGTCTGGAAACTCTCGGTCATCACCCGGGGATTCAATTCCGCATAAGCCGGCCAATTGAGCCCGATGATGTCCACATTCTTGACCAGCAGATGATTGGCGGGAATTTGCGGCACGCTGCCGCTGGCGAAACCAATGATCAGGATGCGCCCTTCAAAAGCGATGCTGCGTAGCGAAGCAGCGAACAACTCTCCACCAACCGGATCGTAGACGACGTCTGCACCGCGACCCTGGGTGATTTCCTTGATCCGCGTACGCACGTCCTCATGACTGGAATCAATCAGATGATCTGCACCGTGTTCGCCGGCCACCTTCAGTTTCTCCTGACCGTTGGCCGTGGCGATGACCATTGCCCCCAACTGCTTGCCAATAGCGACGGCGGTCAGTCCGACGCCGCCGGAGGCGCCATGCACGACCAGCGTCTCGCCGGCCCGCAGCCGGGCGCGATGCCACAAGGCAACGTGCGAGGTACCGAACACCACCGGAAAGGCCGCCCCGTGTTCCCACGACATCGCCGCAGGCATCTTGACACAACGGTTCATTTCCGCAACCACCTGCTCGGCATAGCCACCGCAGGGCGTCATGGCGATGACGCGATCCCCGACTGCGATGCTCTCCACGCCGGCACCCAGTTCCAGCACCTCGCCGGAAACTTCAAAGCCGGGACTGAAAGGTAACCGTGGCTGCTGCTGATATTGGCCACGAACAATCAGACTATCGGCGAAATTTACCCCACACGCACGGACGCCTATCCGCACCTGGCCCGGACCGGGGCGCGGTTCCGCAACCTCGTCCAGCCGCAACGCAGCAGGACCGGCGAGTTCATGGCAGACGATGGCTTGCATGGCAGGAAATCCTTCTACGTTGAATAAAAAAGCCCCTCTCTGTCCCGCAGGATGAGAAGGGCTTATTGGCCAGACCCCTTGGCTGGACGACCAGGGGGAAAAG
>JAFLDC010000411.1 GCA_017302775.1 Sphingomonadales bacterium | reverse complement strand
AGCGGTCGATGGTGGCTGCGTTGCTGATTGCCGGGACGGGCTGCGTGCTGGTTCCGCTGGCGGATTCGTTCTGGGCGACGCGGGCGATGTTCTTTGCCACCGGCTTTGGTTTCGCGCTGATGAAGGTTTCGGTCTATTCGGTGATCGGCCTGTTCACTACCAGCGCATCGGGCCATGCCCGCTTGCTGGGGATTATCGAGGCCGCCTTCATGGCTGCGGTGGTCGCCAGTTCGTGGATTTTCGCCTGGTTCATCGATCCGGCCGACGCAGCATCGCCGAGCTGGCTCAACGTCTATTGGCTCCTGGCCGGACTTTGTGCCGTGTCGGCGCTGGGCATAGCCCTGGCGCGGATTGACGAAAGCGGGCTCGACGAAAGCGCCCACGCTCAGGACCCTGCGACAGCCTTTCGCGAGATGCTCTCGCTGCTGATGCTGCGGGTCACCCAGGTCTTTATTCTGGGCGTGTTTCTTTATGTTTTCATCGAGCAGGGTCTGGGAACCTGGTTGCCAACGATCAATCACAAGGTGCTGGGGCTCGACGGGCAGATCGCGGTGCAGGCGGCTTCGGCCTTCGCCATGGCAATCACCGCCGGCCGCCTGGTCGCCGGACTGATCGTGGCGCGGATCGGCTGGCAAAGCCTCTTGCTGATCTGCCTGGGCAGCATGGCGCTGATCCTGATCGCGGTGCCGGGCCTGGCAGCGGGAGCGGGCGGGACGATCGTGACAAGCTGGACCGCGATGCCGCTCGCGGCATACCTGCTCCCTGCCGTCGGCTTTTTCATGGCGCCGATCTATCCCACGCTCAATTCGGTAGTCCTCTCGGCGGTTCCAAAGGCACGCCAGGCCGGGCTGATCGGGCTGATCGTGGTCTTTTCGGCGCTGGGCGGCACCGCCGGATCGCGGATGGTTGCGGTGCTGTTCTCGTCCGAACCGAGCGCCCAGGTGCTCTACAGCCTGCTGGTGCCGATCGCGGTACTGGTTGCAGCTACGCTCTGGCTGGGCCGCCTTACCCGCGAGTGACCATTCAGGTCTCGCGCACGATCAGCCGAGTGGGCAGCACGGTTGAATTCGCCCGCCCGCCTTCGACCAGTTGCATCAGTTTTTCGACCAGGATCGCTCCCGCCAGGTGGGTTTCCTGCTCAACCGTGGTGATCGCCGGGGTAAAATGCCCCGAAGGCGGGATATTGTTATAACCGACCAACGCATAATCGCGCGGACTGGATAGGCCCGCTTCGCGCATTGCCGCGATCGTAGCCATCGCGGCAGTATCCGAAAAAGCGAAAATCGCGTCCGGCGCGCGGTGCCCGGCGATATGATCCTGCACCGCGCGGTAGGTTGCGACATAGGACATGTCTTCGAAGGCCAGGGTATCGATCGTCACGCCTTCGCCGCTTTCCTGCGCCGCGGCGCTCAGCCCATCGTGGCGCATGCGGATTTCAGCGTGGGCATCGTTGCCGATGAACAGCCAGCGCTGGCGGCCGCATTTCAGGAAATAGTTGCCTGCCAGCTTGCCGCCCAGGAAGTTGTCGCTCCCCACCGCGCAATAGGGCTCGGACGGATCGACCGCGCCCCAGACCACGAACGGGATCCCCGCCTTGGCCAGCTGGCGCAGCATCGGATCGCGTTCGCCCTGACCCAGGAAGATGAAACCATCGACCATCCGCGCGCGGATCTGATCGTGATAGTCACGCGCATCCTGCGAAACCGGCGGCGCCAGCAGGAGGTCGAGGTTCCTTACCGAAAGCGCTTCGGAAACCCCGGCCAGCAGTTCGAAAATGAACGGGTCGGCAATCCGCCCGCCGCGATAGGAACCGAAATCGAGCACAACCGCGACGGTATCGGTGCGGGTCTGGCGCAGTTTCTGGGCATTGCGGTTGACCGCGTAGCCATGTTCGCGGGCGATCTTGAGCACATGTTCACGGGTCGCCTCGGTCACCAGCGGACTGCCTGAAAGGACACGCGAAACCGTCGGCTTCGAAACCTTGGCCAGTCGTGCGATATCGGCCATCGACACGCCCATCGCGCGCGTCCGCCCACGCCGTTTCGTTTCGTTGCCGCCGTCAGTCATTTCGCCCAACTTTCTGCGCGGCTGCCCCGCTGCCGCGATCAGACTGCCTTATGGCAGCAATTTGATCGAATGAGAACACCTGCAACATTTTCTTGAAATGCATTTCAGCAACAGTTACGACTCGACCCCGGGGCGCGTTGAAGGCAATGCGCCGAATCAGGGAGAGGTTCATGTCTTCGAAGTTGACGACACTCGCGCGCCTTGGCGCTTCGGCTGGTTCGCTGGCACTGATGTTGGTTGCTGCGCCGGCGCTGGCGCAGGACGCCGGCACGACGGCGGCGGCAGATGATGCTGGCGACGATGGCGAAGCGATCATCGTTATCGGCACGCCCGGCGGCGCGGGCACGCGCAAGCAGGATGCATCATACGCGATCACCGCGATCAGCGCCGACACGCTTGACCGCGCCGCCCCCAAGAGCACGGCCGAAGTGTTCACGCTGGTCCCCGGCGTCTGGGCCGAAAGCTCGGGCGGGGTGGCCGGTGCCAATATCGACGTACGCGGCCTGCCCGGCGGCGGCGATGCCCCGTGGGTAACTTTCCAGGTCAACGGTGCGCCGATTTATGGCACCCAGTCGCTCTCGTTCCTCGAACAGAGCTCGATCTTCCGCACCGACGAAACTATCGCCTCGACCGAAGCCGCGCACGGCGGGCCGAACGCGGTGTTCTCGAACGGCGAAGTCGGCGTGACGATGAACTTCAACCTCAAGAAGGGCGGCGATGAAACCCATGGCCGCGTCAAGCTGAGCGCGACCGATTACAGCCAGTATCGCGCCGACGTGGTCCTTTCCGGCCCGCTCGGCAACGATTTCTACTACATGCTGGGCGGTTATGTCTCGCAATCGCCAGGCGTGCGCAGTGCCCAGTTCCAGTCCGAAAAGGGCAAGCAGATCACTGTCCAGCTGACCAAGAAGATGGATGGCGGTGAAATCAGTCTGTGGTCGCGCTGGACCGACGATCACGGCCAGTGGTACCTGCCGATGGCGCTGGGCACAGGCAACGATCTGGGCACTTTCTCGCAGCTGGGTAACGCCACCCGCTATGAAACGCTGCGGATCGACCAGGCCGGCACGATGCAGACCTTCGATTTCGCCCGCGGCCGCGGCTGGAAGGGCAGCGTTTCGGGGATGAACCTC
>JAFLDC010000410.1 GCA_017302775.1 Sphingomonadales bacterium | reverse complement strand
TCTCCCAAAACTTCCACGCCGCCTATCGCGACCGCCCGGAATGCGGGCCGCGCTGGTCCTGGTCTTAAGGAGCCACTATGTCCAAGACGATGATCTTCATTCCCGACACGCTGCTGCCCTCCTGCATCCAGATCGTCGTGGGTGACGAAATGGTATCCGGCGATGCGGTGGCGCCGACATTGCCCGGCACCTACGCCGTTGCCGTTGCCGACGATCCCGTCGACACGCTGACGATCGCGCCGCCAGAGACGCCGGAAACACTGTTCAGCTTCGATCTTCGTAATGGCGCCAACGCCGCCCCGACCGACTATCCTGCGCTGCGGATCCGTCTGAACGGCGGCTCCTGGCAGTCACCATCGGCCCTTGGTCTGACGGTCGTCGGCTTCAATACGACGACACGCGAAATCGAGTTCGATGGCCCGGCCGGATGGCTGACCGGGGTCACGACCGTTGATGTCCATTTCGAACAGGAACAGCCAGGCGAGCCCTACAGCGCGGCTGGCGCAACCTCGGGCGCGATCTACGTTCGCGGCCCGGCTGCCCCTGCCAATACGGCGCTGCCGGGGATTTCGCTGGCCCCGACCTTCGCTGACTCCCCCATCGCCGCAACCATCGGGTGACCCATGAAATTCCCCTTCGCCAATCAGTTCATCACTACCGGAGCCGGTGCCGCCTATCGCCTTTCCCTGCCAGCCGGCGCTGCTGCCAAGGCGGCCAACCAGGCGATGACGGCGCTGGTGTTCTTCCGCATTCCGCCCGAGTTTCATGAGAACGCCTATCACCGCATCCTTCTGGCGCGTGGCAATGGTGGCACCGGCTCGGGTGAATGCTATCTGAGGGTCAAGGCCAATGCCGATCCCATCGACCTGACCTATCAGGTGAAGACCGGCACCACTGTCCATGCCTCTGGCACGATCAGCGGTCTGCCCAAGGGCAAGGATTTTGTGGCCGGGGTCGTGATCAACCCCGCCTATGTGCATGTCTTCATCGCCGCCACCGATGGCAGCTATCTGCAACAGGCCAATGTCGCCACGACCGGCGCTTATACCAACTCCATGACCTCGCCGCAGATGTTTGATCACATCGGTTCGAGCGGCGGCGGCTCCAACCGGCCCTGGTACGGCCCGATCGAGAATGTCTGCTTCATCTCTGGCACCTTCCCCGAGGTTTCTGGCCAGGCAGATGCCACGCTGATCGCGAATATCGCCAGCGGAGCACAGAGCCTGGAGACGCTGCACACGCTGTTCACGGGGGGTGCCAAGGTTTCGCGCTATCCCCTGTTGACCCATACCGACCTGTCGGACCTCTGGGAACTGGCCGGTGCGCTGACCGAGGTGAATGTCGACAATCCGGGCCAGCGCCGCGCTTTCCCGGGTGGCCCCGTGCGCCCCATGGGCCTCTATCCCGCGCGTACCCGTGATCAGGTCAGCCAATGCGTCTTCGCCTCGGTGGGCGACATCTCGACGGCTGCGGGCACGGTCAAGGTCGAGGGCGGTACATTCTCCACCAGCCTGTTCCCGACCCTTGCGACCGTTCGCGCCCGGCTAGTCGGCGTATCGACCGGCACGGTATGGCGCGACTGGACGCCGCTCACCACCAATGTCGGCGCCGGCACCTGGGCGGCGGCGGATTTCGCGAATGTTCCCGCCAAGGCCGAATTCATGGCGCTGCAGTTTGCCGGTTTCGACAGCACCGGGGCCATGATCACGCGCATCATCTGCTCGCACGGCATGCGCGGCGTCGGCTTCTGCGCGATCAACAGCGGCCAGTCGCAGCTGATGTACCTTTGGGCCAATGGCGGCGCCTTCACCGTTCCGAACGGTCTGAACCTGGTCACTACGATCCAGGAGGGCACCTTGACCAGCGGCGTCGAAAGCGCGGTCAACAACTACCAGCGGGTGATCAACCCCTATATGAATGCCGGTGTCGGCATCGCCCGCGGCATGTTGCAACTGGCCGTTGAGATCAACACGCTCTTCCCCGGCTACCCGATCCAACTGATGACGGTTGGCAAGTCTGGTGAGCCGATAAATCGGCTGTCGCCCATCAGCGTGAACAACCCGAGCGCGGGCGGTTCCTATTACTACAACCGCTGGCAGCGCCTGGCCGAGGCTCTTGGCGTGATCCCGCCGCATTACCTGCAACTTGTCGGCCATTCCTCTGGGTCGGACAGCACCTATCGCGTGATTTATGAGGAAATGGTGGCAGAGGCGATCAGCCGGTTCGGCAATCCGATCAAGGTGCTGCCGGTCGACGTGCCGCGCTATTCCGGGGCCGGGACTAGTGCGAACTATAACCAGGTGCAAGCGGCCCGCCGTCTCACCCGCGAGTGGATCGAGGACAACGCCGAGGGCTACCATGGCCCTTCCTTCGGTTGCGTTCAGACCTCGGAGGGCGGCTCATCTGACCCACACCCCTCGAACGATGATGCGGGCCAGGGTCGCACGGGTGGCCTGATGGCCTGGCATATCCTTGCGGCGGCTCGGGCTGTGGAAGACGTGATCGTCGCCCCCGTCGCCGCAAGGACGGTGGCCGCCAGCAACAAGCTGTTCGTCGAGATCGGAGCGATTAATTAAGGCGCTGGCGGCGAGCGGCTGCCAGCGCACCTATGCCCGCCAGCAGCATCCAGCCTGCGGCGGGCAGCGGCACCGGCGCAGTCTTGGTCCATGTGCCGGACGCCATCACAAACGGCTCAATGTAGCCCGCCGCGAACCAGTCGTCTCCGAACATGAAGTCTGGGGTGTCGTTGGCGAAGTAGCCTTCGAAGTGGTGGATCCCGGCTGCATCGGTCGTGATCCGCAGTTCGTTGAAGACGAACTCGCCGTCCTTGTCGCCATTGATGCCCGCCTCGATCAGCGTGGCACCGCCATCGGTCACGGGGAGGGTGTCTGCCGGGTCATTCTGGTCCCAGAAGAAGAAGGCGTTGATGTTGGCAGGGTCAGCGACTTCCAAAAGCAGGCGCACCGTGAAGGACTTCCCGATCATGGCGTCATAAACTTCGGGGAAATCCCAAGGCTCTTGCACCTTCACCATGGGGCCGCTCTTGAAGGTGAAGACGACTGTCGCTGCCTCAACCTGTCCCGCCCAGATCGCGGCCGCAGCCGCCAGAATAATCCGCCGCATCGAAACCCCCTGAGCGAAATGACAGGGGCCATGCACGCACAGGTGGACGATTCTGGGAAGGGCGTTTGCGCTAACCGC
>JAFLDC010000041.1 GCA_017302775.1 Sphingomonadales bacterium | reverse complement strand
GCGGCGACAGTCGATCATGGCTTGCGGGCAGAAAGCGCCGGCGAGGCGGCGATGGTGGCTGCGCTGTGCCACCGGTTACGTGTGCCCCACCAAACGCTGCCGGTCACGCTGGGGCCTGGCAATCTGCAGGCGCAGGCGCGGAGTGCGCGCTATGCCGCGCTGGCTGGCTGGCTGCAGACTGAAGGCCTGGCGGCGCTTGCCACGGCGCATCATGCCGATGATCAGGCGGAAACCTTGCTGCTGCGCCTGGCCCGGGCAAGCGGCGCGGCGGGGCTGGCCGGGGTACGTGCGCGCGCTGTGGTGCCGGGGACACGGCTGCCGCTGGTACGTCCCGTGCTCGGTTGGCGCCGGGCCGAGCTGGCAGACATCGCCGCCCGGGCCGGGCTGACGCCAGTGCAGGATCCGTCGAACCAGGACGATCGGTTCGATCGTGCCCGCATCCGCAAGGCGCTGGCGCAGGCGGATTGGCTTGACGTGGCGGCACTGGCCCGCAGCGCGGCCAACCTGGCCGATGCAGATGCCGCGCTGGACTGGGCGGCACAGCGGGAATGGACTGAGGGCGTGACCAAGGCGCCGCTGGGATACACCTATCGCCCTGCCGCCCCGCGCGCGATTGCACTCAGGGTGCTGACCCGGATCGTTACCGAACTCGACGGAGCCGAACCGCGCGGCGCGGCCGTGGCCAAGCTGTTTGACAGTCTGCTGGCACGGCAGCCCGCCTCGATCGGTCATCTTGTCGTGCGGCCCATGCCGGAGGGGTGGAGTTTTTCGAAAGCTCCGCAGCGGCGCAGTTAGCGCGGCTGCATGCCCTTTTGTTTCATGCGCCAGACCAGCTGGTCATAGCGATCCTGGCCAAAGAACGGTTCGCCATCGTAGACCATCAGCGGCACGCCATAATGCCCGCCCAGGCGCTGATCAGCCTCATTCTGACGGATCACCGCGTCGAGCCGGTCAGCCTCGGCGGCTTGCGTCGCATCCATTTCCGCCAGGTCGCATCCCGCTTTGGCCATGGCCTGGGCGAGATGATCGCCCTCGTGCCACCCGTCAACCTCGCCCGACCAGATCAGGTGGCTGATCGCGCGCAGCACCGGCAGACCCTTGCCGCGTTCGGCGGCCAGAACACCAAGCCGGGTCAGGCGGTGGATATGTGGTTGCTCCTTGGGATAGGTCCGCGTGGCAAAGTCCATCACCACGGGATCAGGCCGCGGCCAGCGGAGTGGCAGCCCGGCAAATTCGGCGCTGCGCACGCAGTCACGCATCAGATAGCTGAACCACAAGGGATCCGCCTGCGCGAAGAAGTCCGGCTGGCGCACGGCAATCGGCCAGACCGGCCGAACATTGACGCTGGCTTGCCAATCGCGCTCAAGCTCCATCATGCGGGGGACCACGAGGTAGGAATAAGGGCTGCGGAAAGACCAGAACAGATCGACAGTGTGCGGCATTGCGTTCCTCTCCAACTCGCGTCATTAATCGCGCGATTAAAGGGAGAGTCAAATGCGGATTGATTCATCGACGGCAGCTGTTGTCACGGGCGGCGCATCGGGTCTGGGCCAGGCGACTGCGGAGGCATTTGCCGCTGTGGGAATCAAGGTGGCGATTGTTGATGTAAACGCTGAAAAGGGCGAAGCGGTGGCTGCGGCGATCGGCGGGCTGTTCTGCCAGGTCGACATCACCGACGAGCAATCGGTGATCGACGGCTTTGCCAAGGCCCGCGCCGCACACGGGCAGGAGCGGATTACCGTGCACTGCGCCATGACCAGCCGGCGCGGCAAGACGCTGGCCTTCGACAAGGAAGCCGGCCGGCTCAAGCGCTTGCCGACCGAGGACTATATCTATGGGGTGCAGGGCATCCTGGTGGCGAGCTACCGGATCGCCTCGCTCTCGGCCGAAGGGATGGCCGGGCTTGACCCGCTGGAGGATGGCGAGCGTGGGTGCATTACCCTGACCGCATCGGTTGCGGCGCAGGACGGGCAGATCGGCCAGATCATCTATGGCTCGGCCAAGGCCGGGGTGAACGGGCTGGTCCTGCCGATGGCGCGCGATCTTTCCGATCTGGGCATCCGGGTCAACGCGATCATGCCGGGGATTTTTGCCACGCCGCTGATGCTGGGGGCCAAGCAGAACGTGCTCGACAGTCTGGCGGCCTCGGTTCCATTCCCCAAACGGCTCGGCAAGCCCGAGGAGTTCGGCAGTCTCGCGCTGGAACTGGCACGCAATTCCTATTTCAACGGGCAATGCATCCGCCTTGATGGCGCGATCCGCATGGCCCCGCGCTGAGGAGCAACGCGCATGACATCACCCTTCAAGGACGACCTGCTGCAAGGCAAGGTGGCGTTTGTCGCTGGCGGCACCAGCGGTATCAACCTGGGCATCGCCAGACGCTACGCCGCGCTGGGCGCGCGGGTGGCGGTGCTGGGACGCAATCCTGAAAAGGCGGCCAATGCTGCGGCAGAGATCGGACACGAAGCGATCGGCCTGACCGCCGACGTGCGTGATTACGGCGCAATCCGCGCAGCGATGGAAGACGTCCGCGATCGGTTCGGCCCGTTGGACATCGTAGTGTCGGGCGCCGCCGGAAACTTTCTGGCACCGGTGCTGGGGATGAGCGCCAACGCCTTCAAGACCGTCGTCGATATCGATTTGCTCGGCACGTTCAACGTGTTCCGCGGTTGCCATGATCTGCTCGCGCCCCATGCTTCGCTGATCGCGATCACAGCCGGGCAGGCGGTCAATCCGATGCAGCTGCAGGCGCATGCCTGTGCGGCCAAGGCGGGGATCAACCAACTGGTTCGCGTGCTGGCGCTGGAATGGGGGCCTGACGTGCGGGTCAACGGCATATCACCCGGACCAATCGAGGGGACCGAAGGCATGGCCCGGCTGGCCCCGGATGAATCGACCAAAGCCAAGCATTTTGAACGGATCGCGATGAAGCGCTGGGGCTTTGTCGAGGAAATCGCCGAAGGTGCGGTGTTCTTGTCCAGCGATGCGGCAAAATACATCACCGGCACCATTCTCGATATCGACGGGGGTAGCAGTCTGGGCGATGCTACCCAGCGCAACCTCGATAGGGGTCTGGCCTGAACGGCGACGGGATGCTCAGATCAGGCTGTCGCCCTGCTTGGCGGTTTTGCCCTTGGTGATGATTACCTTGTCGCCCACCTTGGTGACGCCGAACAGCTTCCGGCCGAAATCGTTCGGTACGCCGATGCAGCCGTGGCTGGCATAGCCCTTTTCCACCTTGGTGCCATGAATGGCTACGCCATCGGTGGTGAGGTTCTGCGTGAAGGGCATCGGCGCACCATCGTAGGTGCTGGAGTAGTGATCGGCTTTCTTCCACTTGATCGGAAATTCCCCAAGCGGGGTGGGCTTTTCGGTGGTACCAAGCAGCACAGCCGTGGCGCCGATTTCATAGCCGCCCTTGAATACGGATAGGACCCGGGCATCAAGATCGACAGTGACCACGATCGGGCCATCGGCCACGCCCTTGTCGTCCCAATGCCATTCACCGTACTTGATCGGGCCGGAAATCGGCAGGATCCGCTTGATGACAAAGCGCTCATCCCTGGGGGGTGCGGCAGGTGCCGGAGCGGATGCCTTGGCGACCGGGGCCTGCGCCACAAGGCTGGGGTCTGCCGCAGGGGAGGGCGCATCGGGATCCTGTGACTGCGACAGCAGGAACGCGCCGCCGCCAAGAACGGCAGCGCCGAACAGGCCAAGCAAGGCATAACCGGAATTGAATTTCATCGTCGCGATCCCAGCAATCAAAAAACCCTCATACTGGCAATACCACCATCATCGTGGCCAAGGCCAGCGCTGCACGCGCGGCGTTCCGCGACGGGACTGCCTGCCACGCAAAGGTTAACGCTGATGCTACAGCGAGTTAGCCGTGCGCTCCAAACAGATTGGCGATGGCCGTGGTAATCCGCAGCGACAACAGCTGAGCCTGCTCGATCGGGTCAATGAAGTCCCGGTGGATCGCCGAATAGCCGACTGCTGCCTCATCCGGGTAATCGCTGGCCTCCGTCACGGCGAAATCAGCGAGGTGCGGTTCGCTTGCCGGAAAAGCACGGCGCATCTGAGCGAGCGCTTCGTCGATCCGCAGGGTAAAGACCATTTCCAGCACGTCTTCGCGGGCGATGTCATTGGCACGGCTGAAGGCCGGCACGGAAACCGCGCGCAGGAACATGTGCTGCATCAAAGCCAGTCGCAGCGCCTGCAGCACGCCCAGGGTACGGCGCGTCTGTTCACGGCGCGGCGCCGGGGCTTCATCAGGGATCAGCGCGAGCAGGCGGTGCAGCTTGAGCGCGTCCACGCGCAGGCGGCTGGCCATCCGCCGGAACACCCCGGTGCGATCGTCGGTGGTGAGATACTCCGCCAGTGCCAGACAGGCGTCGGCGATATGCCCTTCGTCGCCGCGATAAGGGCGGCTTGCCCAGTAGGCCGAATTGAACAGCTCGCCGTAGGCGGCGACGGTCTTGATCGAAGCCAGGGCATTGGCACTGCGGACCAGCCGCACCAGCTGCCGTCCGCGGTCGCTTTGCGTCAGGAGTTCGGCGAGGGCTTCGTAGTTGCCTTCGGCAGCGGTGCCGAACCCGCCGATGACGTTGACCGGATAGCCCAGCTGTTGCAGCACCGCATTATGCGGGATCGCGCGGATTTGGCGCAGGCTCATCTCGCGATCGGCGGCGAGGTCGCTCTGGCGGCGGCTTTTGCGGCTGCCGGTGTCGTTGAGCAGGCCCAGGCCAAACGCGGTAACGGCACGCGGATAGGTCCGGCTGGTCAACTGTGCCGCCTGGAAGCGGCGGATCGCCCGGTAGAAATCGAGACTGAGGTCGGTCCGGCGATAGAACGGGTCCGCCGGCGCATCGGCATCGGTGCGGCACGGCGGCAGCTCGGCAAAGCGGGTCAGCGTTGCCAGCGCCAATTCCGGCGTTCCGAAAAACAGATAGCCATCGCCGCCCTGAAAGCTGACCTCTGGCTCAAGCCGGATTCCGGCCCGAACAAAGCGGCGCCGCGCCCATGGCGAGAGCGGCCAGGCGAGCCGATCGGCAAAGCCATCGGGATGCGCGCCGCGCCCCATGCTCTCGCCGTGCGTGTTGAAGATCAACGCGGCGACATCGGTCAGGCCATTACTGGCCATCGCAGCGCTGAGCCGGCCTTGCAACCGTTCGATCGCGAGCGCTGCCGGGATCTGTCCGACGAACCGCCCGGCGTCCGAAAATCCGGTCTGGATCGAAACCCGCCCGCGCTGCCGGGCATAGCCGCGATAGGCATCTTCGGCGAGCAGCGCGTCAAGGAACCGTCCGCCATGCTCCAGCGCGCTTTCGGTTTCAAACAATGGCGATACATCAACCTTGTCATCAATCCCGAACAGTTTGGCGAAGTATAACGCCGCCAGCACCGTCGTCGGTTCTTCGCATTCCGCCACCAGCATGCGGATCGGCGCATCGCTATCGATATGGTGCAGGATCTGGGCCATGGCCAGGAACTGGCGGATCGCGGTGCTGTTTTCGATCGCCAGCGCGGCCATGTTGCTGCGCAGCGGCTTCGCCTCTGCCAACAGTTCGCGCATCCGCACCAGCGCAGCCTGGCTGGCAAGATCAAGCTTGCCGGTCGGATCGATCCGGCGCCGGATGGCGTTCTGCAGCTGGCTGGAATTCACCCGGAAGTGGATCCAGCCCATGCCCAGGCCATCGGCCCGCATTGCCGCTGCGGCCGTCAGCAGGCATTCAGCGGCGTCATCATCCGCCCGCGCTGCGGCCTGCTCCAGCCCGGCAATGGTCGCCGCCAGGCTGGTCAGCTTGAAGGGATGATCGGCGGCGATGGTATTGGCGACAGCCGAGAGCGCTGCCGGATCGGTCAGGTCCAGCCGGCCCAGCCGCTCGGCCAGCGTCGCGGCATAGCCTGACGCAGCGCGCAACCCATCGGCGACGTCGGGCGCGATTTCAGCCAGCATTGCCGCGTAGCTGGCCAGCCGCTCGGCCTTTTCCTGCAAGCGGTAACGCAGCGAAGTGGCCCACGAAATGTCGGTGCGGCCGTCCATGTCATAGCCGACCCAGGTGGCGAAGCGCAGTGGCAGCGGGGCCAGACTGCGCCACTGCTGCGGCCAGCGCTGGCGCGCAGTGGCCAGCAGGGTGCGGACCATCGTATCGCGCGCAGCCTGGGCCCGTGCCAGCGCATCCATCGCCGCACGATGCTCGCCATCCAGCGTTATCGCGTCGCGGGCGTGCGGGGGTACGCAGGCAGTCGCGGCCTCGACTTCGCCCGAAGCGGCGGCCTTGGCGACGGCTTGGGATTGCCGGGCGGTGAGCAGGAAAGTAGGGTGTGCAGTGAAAACGATATGCGCGACGGGCTGAGACCAGCGGGCGGCGTAGCTGGCGAAATCGTCACCATCGCCTAAAGCGGCGAGCGCCGCGGTATTGGCTGTGGGGGCCAGCGGCGCGACCAGCCGGTTGAGCCGGTCGGCGCGGGCCAGCAGCCCTTCGCAGTCGAGTTCTGCCACCAGTTGATCGATGTCGCTCAGCGTCAGTTCGCCGTTCTCGATCTGCCGTGACAGTTCCAGGCTGAGCTGGAACACCGGGTTGAACAGCGGGGTTTCCGCGGTCCGCTGATGCAGCGTCTGCAGACGGAAATCGAGCCGGGCGAGGAGCGTCACCGGGCCAGCACCGCCGCCGCCCGCGCCGCGGTTTCGATGGCGGCGATATCCGGGGTGCCCTTGGGCACCAGCCACGATCCACCGCAGCACAGCACCGCATCCAGCGCCAGCCAGTCTGGCGCCGTGGCAGCCGTGATTCCGCCGGTCGGGCAGAACCGGACCATGCCGAACGGCGCTGCGATGGCTTTGAGCGCGGGGATGCCGCCGTTGGCTTCGGCCGGAAAGAACTTGAACCGGTCCAGCCCGAGATCGAGCCCGCGCATGACATCGCTGCTGGTGGCAATGCCGGGCAGGAAGGCCGTGCCCGAAGCGATGGCGGCCTTGGCCAGGCCGTCGGTCAGTCCGGGCGAGACGATGAATTCGCTGCCGGCTTCGAGCGCGTCTTCCAGTGCGAACTCGTTCAGCACGGTACCCGCCCCAACGATTGCCCCGGGCACACGCTTCATTTCGCGAATGACATCGAGCGCACTGGCGGTGCGCAGGGTTACTTCCAGCACTGGCAAGCCGCCCGCGACCAATGCCTGCGCAATCGGCGCGGCGTGAGCGACGTCTTCGATAACCAGCACCGGAATCACCGGGGCCTTACGCATGATGGTTTCGATCGGGCTCATGACTGGTGTTCCTTGGCAAAGGCGGCGGCGGCCCCGAACAGGCCGGGCTGGGGATGCGTGATCAGCTTGACGGGCAAGCCGGCCATCAGTTCGGCAAACCGGCCTTTGGCGGTAAAGCGGTTGGCAAAGCCGGAACGCAACAGGGTATCCTTGATCCGCAGGCCGAGCCCGCCCGCGATCACCACGCCGGACGCGCCCTGGGCCAGAGCGATGTCACCGGCAAAGGCGCCAAGCGAAAGGCAGAACCGATCGACCGCGGCTGCGGCCAGGCTGTCTTCTCCGCTGGTTCCGCGCTGCCACAGGGTCTTGTCATCGGTGGGCTGAATGGCCCGTCCTTCGAGTATGGCCAGCGCTTCGTAAATATCGACCAGGCCCGGTCCGGAAACGACCCGTTCGACCGAAACGCGGCGATACCGCTGGCGTAGCCGGGCCAGGATCGCATCCTCGATACTGTCAAGCGGGGCATAGTCCACGTGGCCGCCCTCGGTTGCCTGGACCCGGTAACCGCCGCGACCATCGCGCCAGACATGCGCCACACCCAAGCCGGTGCCGGGGCCGACGATTGACAGGGTTCCGGCTGCCGGAAGCGGGACGTCAGGGCCGGTCAGATGAACGAAATGCTCTGCCTCGGCGCAGGCCACGGCATGGCCGACCGCGCCGAAATCGTTGATGACGGTATAGCGTTCGGCACCCAGCTTTTCAGGAATCAGCGCCGGGCGGATCACCCAGGGGTTGTTGGTGAAACGGATCACTTCCCCGCCCACCGGCCCTGCTATGGCAATCGAGACGGCGGCGGGCAGGGTGCCGCCCTGCATCCGTGCGAAGTCTTCCCACGCGGTCTGGAAGCTGGCGTGGTCCTTGGTGTGCAATGTGGCCGGTTCGCCCAGAGCAATCGAACCGTCCGCCTCGATCGTGGCAAGCGCGAAGCGGGCATGCGTGCCGCCAATATCAACCGTGACCAGTTCGGTGCTCATAGACCTGCCTCCGCCAGCATCGCCGATCCGCCCTGTTCCGCACTATCGGCATGATGGCGCAGCATGGCGAACAGTTCGCGCCCCATGCCCTGCATCGCTTCGCTGCGCTCCGCTGCTTCGCGCCCGGCCATATCAGCGAGCACTTCCAGACTGCCGCTGTTGGCGCACAGCCGGATCATATCGCCATCCCGCACCCTGGCCAGCGGGCCGCCACCCAGTGCTTCGGGCGTGACGTGGATCGCGGCGGGAACCTTGCCGCTGGCGCCGCTCATCCGGCCATCGGTGACCAGCGCCACCTTGAAGCCCTTGTCCTGAAGCACGCCGAGCGGCGGGGTCAGCTTGTGCAGTTCCGGCATGCCGTTGGCGCGTGGGCCCTGAAAGCGGACCACCACGATCACGTCACGGTCAAGTTCGCCGGCCTTGAATGCGGCCTGCACCGCTTCCTGGCTTTCAAACACGCGCGCCGGTGCCTCGATCGTATAGCGTTCGGGATCAACCGCGCTGGTCTTGAACGTGCCCCGTCCGAGGTTACCCTGAACCAGCCGCATTCCGCCGTCCGGGTGGAACGGCTGGCTGACAGGGGCCAGAATCGTCTGGTCCAGGCTGGTTTCGGGTGAAGGACGCCACACCAGCGCCTGATCCTCCAGCACCGGCTCACAGGCGTAAGCGTCCATGCCTTCTGCCGCTACGGTCAGCACATCGCGATGCGCTAGGCCCGCCTCCAGCAGTTCGCGGATGACATAACCCATCCCGCCAGCGGCGTGGAAATGGTTCACGTCGGCCCCGCCGTTGGGATAGACCCTGGCGATCAGCGGCACGGCGGCGCTGAGTTCGTCCAGATCCTGCCAGTTCAGCTGGATCCCGGCAGCGCGCGCCATGGCCGGAAGGTGGATCGCGTGGTTGGTCGATCCGCCGGTAGCCAGCAGGCCTACGCAAGCGTTGACGATGGCCTTTTCGTCAACCACCCGGCTCATCGGGCGATAGTCCGCGCCGTCGCGTCCGATTTCGGCCAGGCGGTGAACGGCCTGGCGTGTCAATGCAGACCGCAGCGGGGTGTTGGGCGGCACAAATGCAGCGCCCGGGATGTGCAGGCCCATCAGTTCCATCATCATCTGGTTGGAATTGGCGGTGCCATAGAAAGTGCAGGTGCCGGGGCTGTGATAGCTGGCGCTCTCGCTTTCGAGCAGATCGGCGCGGGTCGCCTTGCCTTCGGCATACAGTTGGCGAACCTTTTGCTTTTCTTTGTTGGCAAGGCCCGACGGCATCGGCCCTGACGGCACGAAGACCGCGGGCAGATGGCCAAAGCGCAGCGCACCGATGACAAGGCCGGGCACGATCTTGTCGCAGATGCCCAGCAGGGCCATGCCATCGAACATTGCGTGGCTCATCGCGACCGCCGTGCTCAGCGCGATGACGTCGCGGCTGAACAGGCTCAGCTCCATGCCGTCCTGGCCCTGCGTCACCCCGTCGCACATCGCCGGGACGCCGCCCGCAACCTGTGCGGTGGCGCCAACTTCCCGCGCGTACAGCTTCATCGCTTCGGGGTATCGGCCATAGGGCTGATGGGCCGAAAGCATGTCGTTGTAGGCAGTGACGATCGCCAGATTCGGGCCGCGCCCGTTCTTGATCGCGGCCTTGTCATCCAGCGCGGCGGCGAAGCCGTGCGCCAGGTTGGAGCAGGATAGCGCCCCGCGGTTGGGAAACCGTTCCGCCTCGCGCTCCATCAGGTCAAGATAGCGGCGGCGGCTGTCGCGGGACCGGGCAATGATCCGGTCGGTCACACGGGCGATGGCGGGGTGCAGGTCATTCATTCCAATGTACTCCATCGCGCTCGGTCAGGGCGACGGCGGAGCTGGGGCCCCAGGTGCCCGAGGTATAGGCCTTGGGCCGTACGCCATGTTCGTTCCAGCTGGCACGGATCCCGTCGATCCAGTCCCACTGCGCTTCCACCTCGTCACGCCGCACGAACAGCGTCTGATCCCCTTCGATCAGGTCCAGCAGCAGCCGCTCATAGGCGATCCGTTTCATCGGGCCGGCAAAAGCATCGGCCATGGCGATGTCGAGCGGAACCTGACGCAGGCGGATTCCCTCGCGATCGAGCCCGGGCACCTTCGCCATTAGCGACAGCGTGATGTTCTCTTCCGGCTGGATGCCGATCACCAGCCGGTTCGGCGTGGTCTGCGCGCCCTTGCCGGCAAAGATCGAATGCGGCACGCGGCGGAACTGGACTACGATCTCGGTCTTGCGCTCGGGCAGGCGCTTGCCGGTGCGCAGGTAGAACGGCACGCCTTTCCACCGCCAGTTATCGAGGTGGGCCTTGATCGCGACGAAGGTTTCGGTGTCTGAATCCTTGCCCAGCTCCTCGTCATAGCCGGGCACCGGCTGGCCATCGATCGCACCCTTGCGGTACTGCCCGGTTACCGTTTCGTCCGGATCGATCAGCCGCAGCGCCCGCAGCACCTTGACCTTCTCGTCACGGATGGCGGTCGCATCGTAATTGGCGGGCGGCTCCATCGCCACCAGCGCCAGCAATTGCAGCATATGGTTCTGGACCATGTCGCGCAGGGCCCCGGCGCCGTCATAATAACCGACCCGGCTTTCCAGCCCGACGGTTTCGGCGATGGTGATCTGGACGTGATCGATATGGGCTGCGTTCCACAACGGTTCGAACAGGATATTGGCAAAGCGCAGCGCCAGCAGGTTCTGGACGGTTTCCTTGCCCAGATAATGATCGATCCGGAAGGTGCTTTCCTCCGGGAAGGCAACGGCCACGGCATCATTGATCTCGCGACTGGATTCCAGCGAGGTGCCAAGCGGCTTTTCCAGCCCGATACGGACATTTTCCCCGGTCAGGCCGCCCTGGGTCAGCCCGGCAATGGTCGGTTCGAACAGGCTGGGCGCGGTGGAGAGGAAGATCGCCAGCCCTTGCCGCGGCGTGCCGACCTTGGCTGCCAGCGCTTCATATCCAGCCATGTCGGTGGCATCGAGCGGCTGGTAGTGCAGCCGGTTGAGAAATGTAGCCATCCCGCCGCGTCGATCCGCCGGCATGAACTTTTCCAGTGCCTCGCGCGCGAAATTGCGAAAGCTGGCATCATCCAGCGGCTGGCGCGCGGTGCCGACAATCTCGAGATCTTCGGATACCAGTTTGTCCGCGTGGAGCGCGCAGAGCGAGGGCAGCAACATGCGCTGGGCAAGATCGCCGGTGGCGCCGAACAGCAACAAACGGTCTGCGGTAAAACTCATCCGCCAATCCTCTCGCGCCCGGGGGTGGGAACTGCGCCGGGGTAGCAGTGCCGGGGGTGCTGCGCCAGTGCAGGCAGGCCGGCGGAGGCTGGTGAAATGGCGTGAATACGTCTGTGGTTCGGGTCATGCGTGGGGGTTGGAGCGGCTGGTCTGATGCCCACACCCCCTCTCGCCATTGGCGGATAATCGGGTACAGCAACAGCCAAAGGAGATTCGCCGATGCGCCGTTCCGTCCTGTTCGCAGCCGCCTGTACCGCCGCACTCATCGCCGCACCGCAGATCGGTGCGCGCTCGCCCAAGCTGCCGAAGCTGGTCAGCTATCCCCAGGCCGAAGCGCAAGTGCTGGATAT
>JAFLDC010000409.1:1938-3210 GCA_017302775.1 Sphingomonadales bacterium | reverse complement strand
ATTTGCCGGATCGCGTTTGATGATTTCCACCGCCAGAAACACGATCGACAAGGCGATCAGCGCCTCGACCGGGGCCTGTGCCAGCCCGACCAGCCCGAGGGTTGACCCGATCAGGGTGATGGAGTGCGCCAGGGTAAAGGCCGTCGCGGCCTTGATGACGGTGCCCGTTCGTCCGATCAGCAAGACCAGTGCGATCACGAAGAGCAGGTGATCGTACCCTTCGAGGATGTGCTCGATCCCCAAAACAAGGTAACTGCGGGCCACTTCCCAGCGATCGGGGATCGTGGCAACGGTGACGAGCCCTTGCGACTGGGTCAGGCGGGCTGCCTGCACCGGACGCCCAAGCGGCGCAATCCTTACCAATGCGTCGGTAAAGGCCGCGTCCATGCCGGTCAGACCCACCTGCGATCCCGCCAGGTCACGGGTGCAGGTCAGACGGCTTTCCGCAATGAGCACCAGCCCTTCAACCCGGGCCTGCGGCGTGGACTGGCTGCAGAATGCGGGAACGGCTGGCTTGGTGCGGGTAGCAAGGCCGCCCAGCACGGGCGCTTTCCAAACAAGCTTCCAGTGCTGCGCATCGTGCTGTGTCAGTTCGAGATAGCCTGGGCGCAGCTCATCCGCGTGCGCAGGCAGGGCGCCGAGCATGCCCATCAACGTCAGCAGGACGGTGAGCAATCGCTTCACTTCGGCAGCTCGATCACCACGTCGTAGCCTTTGAGGATGCGCGCATAGGCATCGTCGCGTGCTTTCGCGCTGGCTCCGGCGCGCCAGTCGTTTTCCACGCGCTGCCGGACATCTGCCAGTTTCGGCGGCTGTGCGGCCGTACGCCCGGTGACTTTGACAAGGTGCAGACCCAGGCCGGATGCCACTGGTCCGCGCCATTGACCTGCCGGCAGACCGCGCAGGTTGATGGTGAACTCGTCCCCAAACTGGCCTGCGATGTCGGCACCGCTGGCGTTGTTGAGCCGGCTCGGAATCGGGGCAGGAACGCCAGAGACCGATTCACCCTTGCCCAGTTTGATCAGCTGCTGCTCGGCATTCAGCCGGTTTTGCGGGGTGTCGGCACCAAGATAGATCTGATCGAAACTGGTGTGCGGATCATCGGCATAGCGTGCCGGGTCCTTCTCGAGCATTGCCATCAGGTCAGCATCCTCCGGGGTGCGGCTCTCTGCATCGGCGACTGCCAGCGTTTCCATCTTGCGCCGCATCCGCCGCACCACCACCTCATCATCCTGATCGAGACCAAGGGCCCGGGCCTCGCGGTAGTAAACC
>JAFLDC010000409.1:0-1916 GCA_017302775.1 Sphingomonadales bacterium | reverse complement strand
GGCCGTCCGTTTCTTCCTTGGTCGGCATGCGACGGAAACTGTCGTAGAATCGGCTTACCAGCGCCCCGACAACACGCTCGTTCACAACGATCCGGCGCTCGCCAAGGTCTGGCGTGCGGCCGGACAGCAGCACGAAAACCAGCGCGCCGGCCAGGAGGAAATGAACCAGCGGCTCTTTCAGCCACCGCCGGGCAGTGTCCTTGAAAGACATCGGTCAGGCCGGGTTGTACCAGATGGCTGAGGTATAGGCCCGCTCCTGATGCCGCAGGGGGATCTCGGGCGGCAGGGTCAGCTTGTATTTGACCATGTCGTAAGTCATCCAGGTTGGTGTCGGTATCTGCAGGACACGGACGTAGTAGAAGGCCCGCAACTTCGGGTTAAATTCAGGGTCGGTCCACACTGTTGCGAGGCTCGGTGCGCCGATCGTATTCTGGTACGTGGCGGTCGCCGTATCAACCGTATCGCCCACCGCCGGGACCTTGCCGTTGACCGGTTTGCGCTTGTCCATGTCGGACCAGACCACGTCGAATACTTTTTCGCGGGCCTGTCCCGATGCGTCGACCCAGCCTTTCACTATCTGCACCCGGTCAAGGTTGCCGTCCTGCGGGTCTTTCATCGCAGAAACAAGGAAGCTTGGGGCCCCTGACTGGCCAGGCTTCAATTCACCGCCCATCGGCACACCGCGGCCGTACCCGGCCTTGACCCAATCGCCCTTCAGATCATCCGCCGTGAAGTCCCACCCGCCAAACAGGCGTACGGTCATGCGCGGCCCGGTGGTGGCATAAACCTCCCTGCGCATCATGGCGTCAAATATAGCCTCGCGCGTGTTGGATGTGGCCCAGACCGCCGCATAGCCACTGGCCAGGCTTTGCCAGTTCATACGACCCGAATTGACCCCGGGGACAAACCCGGCAGTAGCCCGCTTGGGGCTGGGCTCAACCCCCGAGTGTTTGCCGAAGAAGTTGTTTTCGTCCGTGGTAGACAAGGAGGTGTGGCTGTCTGTCGATCCAATAACGCCAAACTTGTATGGGTTCACCCCGGTACGCTGCTCGATCAGCAGCCCGCGCTTCAGCGCCTCGCGCACGTAGGAGCCGGGAAGGTCGCCCTGCTTGGTCTTGATGTTGCCCAGCAGGTTGGCCTGATCCCATCCTGCCGTGCCGTAACCCGCGAATTCATCGTTGGGCGACATGAAGGGGTGCGCTTCACTGTCCCCCTTGATCTGGGTTATTTCGGCAATCGGTTCGCGCAAGGCCCGCCGGCGGGCGTATTCCGCGCTGATCGGACCGCCACCTGGCTCGGTCATCATCCACATCAGCCCGTTGGAAACATTGCCGTTATGGGGGATCGCCAGCACCTTTCCGCCGGTGCTTTTCTCATAGGCATCCATCTTGGCCCAGAGATCATCGGGCCACAGGCTGTCTTGCGGATCCCACGGGGTAATCTGGGATACCTTGTCCTTGCCATCGCGGAAGATGACGTTGCGATGAAGGTTATTGCCCGTCTGCATCAGGGTATATTCAAAGCCCATGAATGCCGTGAACTTGCCAGGCTCATCATAGCGTTCGACCGTATCGACGTGATCTGCCCACAGCTTGCGCGTGCGCTTCTCGGCTGCGGCCTTGTCATTCATGAAGGCAGGAGCCTTGCCAGAGGCCCGCGCAGCCAGCATTTCGCCGGTGGCCCGCAGTGAACCTTCCGGCCCTTCGTGCATCATGTCATACCACCGCAACATGGTCGGGTCGGTAATCATCATCCGCGGCGCTTCGTACAGCGCCTTGGTCGCGCCGATCCCTTCCGCATGATCCGATATTACAAGGAAATCCAGTGGCCGGGCCAGCTTGGCCTTTACGCCGGTACTCGATTCCACTTCCTCGCCTTTGGCGAAACGCAAGGCTGCTTCCGGATCAAGCCGGGTT
>JAFLDC010000408.1 GCA_017302775.1 Sphingomonadales bacterium | reverse complement strand
TTCCGTACCAAATTCAGGTACCAATTCCTTGAGCCGATCCTCCATAGCTCGCGAACGCTCCGTCACTGGAGCGTAAGCGTCCGGTCAGTTTCCTGATGGGATCTGATTGATGTTCCATGGCAGGAGATCGCCGACGCGATTGATGGGGTGGTCGGCGATGCGTTCGAGGACGGATCGGAGATAGGCCTCCGGATCGAGGCCGTTGAGCTTCGCGGTTTCGATCAGGGACAGGATGCCGGCGGCACGCTCCCCGCCTTTGTCGGATCCCGCGAAGAGCCAGTTCTTGCGGCCGAGCGCGATCGGCCGGATGCTCCGTTCAGCCGCGTTATTGTCGATCTCGATGGTGCCATCGTCGATAAAGCGTCCGAGCGCTTCCCATCGGGTGATGGCATAGCGGATCGCCTCCGCCGTCCCGGACTTGCGCGGCAGTTGCTTCAACATGCCATCCAGCCAGAGCCGCCAGGCCTCGAAGCGTGGCCTGATCTCCTGTTGCCGAACCTCCCGTCGTCGGTCAGGCGGGGCGCCGCGGATGGTGGCCTCGATATCGTATAAGGCGCCAATGTGCTGGAGGGCTTCCTCTGCAACAGGCGAAGGGCCGGCGACCGTCAGGTCGAAGAACTTGCGCCGCACATGCGCCATGCAGGCCGCTTCGCGGATCGGCGGGGGCTCGCCATGCTTCCTCGGCTCATACAACTCCCTGAAGCCGGCATAGCCATCGGCGTGAAGCACACCCCGGAAGGTCGCCAGGTGGGATCGTGGATGCTCGCCCTTGCGGTCGGGCGAGTAGAAGTAACAGACAGCGGGCGGCGCAGGATCAGCCCATGGCCGCCCATCGCGCAGATAGGTCCAGAGACGACCGGTCTTGGTCGAGCCCTTGCCCGGCTCGAGAACCGGCACGGGCGTATCGTCGCCATGCAGCCGATCTGCCGCGAACACATGATCCCGCAAGGCGCCTATCAGGGGCGTCAGTAGCCCATTCGCCTTTCCCACCCAATCGGCCATCGTCGAGCGGGCCAGATCGACGCCTTCGCGGGCATAGATCCCGGACTGGCGATAGAGCGGAAGGTGATCGCAGTATTTTCTGACCAGAACATGCGCGATGAGCCCCGGGCCGGGCTTGCCGCGATCGATTGGCGGCGTCGGCATCTTCGCCGTGATCGTCGTATCGCACCCTTTGCAGACAAAGCGGTGCTGATGATTGCGGACGACCCGGAACGAGGCCGGCACATAATCCAGCACTTCGCTGATCGTGGAGCCTGCCTTCAGGAAGTCCCTGCCACCACAGGCGGGACAGGCGCAATCCGCCAGTGCATGCACCACATCGTGACGCGGCAGGTGTTCCGGCAAGGGTTGACGGGAAGGCTTTGACCGGAGGGCTTCTCCTTCCCCGACCAGGATGGGTGCGGCCCCTTCGGATGCCGAAGCCTCGATCTCTTCAAGCGCCAGTTCCAGCTGCTCGATGGCGCGATCGATCTTCTCCGACGACGCCCCAAAGCGTGAGCGCCGCAGTGACGCCAGCTGCGCCTTCAAGGTCTCGATCAGGGTATCCCGCGCCTGCAACCGCCGGGTCTGTTCGGCCAGTTCCCGCGCTTGCGTCACGATGATGGCCCGGAGGGCATCGACGTCATCAGGCAGGTTGGAGGCGGCCGGGATCATCAGCAAAGCATAGCTGATTTGCCCGGATGGCGACACTCATATCACGCTGGAATCACTCGTTTTTACGCCGATCTTGCGGGCGGCGCTGACCAGGATGGTCGTCGCCAGTCGATCCCCTCCCACAGCATCGCCAGCTGAGCCGCGGTCAGGCGTGCCGTACCATCCGCAGCCGAAGGCCAGGGGAAGCGGCCCTTGTCCAGAACCTTGTAATAAAGGCAGAAGCCCTGACCGTCCCAGAACAGAAGCTTGATCCTGTCACCCCGCCGGCCACGGAAGGCAAACACCGCGCCCGAGGACGGCTTTTGCCGCAAGTCCGCCTGAACCAGCGCCGCAAGACCGTCGATCCCCTTGCGCATATCGATCGTCCCGCAGGCAAGATAGACGCGGGCACCAGATCCTGGCCCGATCATGCCTCTTCTGCCACGCGGATCAGAGCCCGCAAGGTCGCAGCATCGAGCGAATGGTCGAACTTCAGGACACGGCCACCCTTGCAGCGGATCTCGACCTTGCCGCCACGGATGGCTCTGCCGGCCTTCTCACACTCTCCTGACCGGTCAGATCCCGGTGGTTCTTCCGACGCTGGGACAATCGTCACCGGCAGGAACGACGGGGTAACCTGGTCCCCCGCTGCCGCAAGGCGAAACGCTCGGCGCCAGGCATAAATCTGCTGTGGCAGGATATCGTGTTGTCGCGCAACGGCGGAAACACCCAGACCGCTCGTCGCGACCTCGAGCAGGATCGCCCGCTTCTGCTCCTCTGACCAGCCGCGGCGCCGCTCGACCCCCGTCAATATCTCCAACCGCCCCACCAGAACCCTCATGACGTCGCTAAATACGGAATTAGAGACGTAACTTCAGCTGTTCGCGGGAAATCGAAAAGGCGCGCTCACCGGACGCTTACCTTCATGGAAGGGGGCAGCTCGTAGTCCCGATGCCATGTTCAGCCGTTACATCCGCGACGGCAAGCTGTTCGTGTCGGATGCAGCACGAGCGGTGCTGTAAAGCACGGAGTGCTTTGCGCCTGTAAGGCCTTCCGTGGCATGATTTTAATACAAGAAATCAGACATAAAGTGCATCCCCACATGACCAATCAAGCGCGAACACCTTTTGATATCAATCAAGCGATCCAGTCATCAGCAGGCCAGCGCTTCTTAGATAGAGAACACAGCCGAAGTTTCTCGCTCAACATATTTCGCACAAATGCCCGTGAATTGCTCGAAGCGCTGCGGCACGTAAGTGATCCGGAAAACGGATTGCACCTCATGGCTATCAGTAACAGGGAGGCAGGTACGCAGGCGCACAGAGAGGTAAATCGTCGAGTTCATAATTTTGTTGCAGCTTCGAAGACCCTCGTCGATCACACACGAACATTCATGAAAGAACATTACGAGCTAACACCCATTTGGGCTATGTACAAAAGCGAAGCCCATAAGCGTTTTTCTGAAAACGAGGTCGCGAAATTCGTACACGATCTACGAAATTATATGCTTCATCGAGCATTGCCAAATTCCAGTATGTTCATTCATTACTATCGAGACCCAGAGCGACCGGATCAAGGCGGAC
>JAFLDC010000407.1 GCA_017302775.1 Sphingomonadales bacterium | reverse complement strand
CGTCACCTGCAACTGCGAATTCGTCAATGCCGCGGTGCCGGGCAAGCTGCTGGTCGCGCGCGGCGAGGTGGTTCGTGCCGGGCTGTCGATGGTGTTCGTGCGCGGCATCATCTACGACGGCGCCGAAGCGGAAGAGCGTCCGGTGCTGGCCTTCTCCGGCTCAATCAAACGGCTTCCGGCGCGGGAGCGTTGATCCGGCTATCGGCCGGTACGGTTCTGCCCGCATCGTGGGGGCGTGATCTTCTCTCGCGGTGTACCGGAGGTGGCGCTCAGCCGCTCGGTCGGCAGTTTGAAGCCAAGCCCGCTTCGGGACAGTTTGTAATCGGTCACCGCGCCTTTCAGGCCGGCCATACCTGACCCGCAAACCTTGGCGCCAATTGCCATGAATGCCATCGCCATCGCCTCGCCGACGCTGCCTGTCCAACGTCCGACATGCACTTCCACCGGGCCACGGTGTCGGCGCGTTCCTCGGGGAAGGACGTACTCTATCCACCGTCGACCGACCCCGGTGGCCCGCAACTCGGCGGGATCGTCGTGGCGCTGGTAGGCGACCGGGCGATCGATGAAACGACCTACAATTCCGCGTAGAACCGTTGTGTTTCCGCCACTTGGCACATCCGTAAGATCAATCCGTACCGATTCGGTCGGGCTAACCTGCATCATGGCGCGATCGAACGCCGCGATCGTCTCGTAGTCGCCAAGCCGGTTGTTGAAATGGATTGTGACAGGCTCACCACGATTACGTGTTACCGTAACCGGCGCTTCCTCCTGCTGGGGCAATGAATAGTACGAAGGCAGCGTGATATCGCGGACCTTGCCGGCTGAGGAAATCGTCAGCCGGCGATCGGCATTGCGCCGGCCGGCGGCGATCAGCCGCGCGGCATAGTCATCGCGCATCTGGCTCTGCCCCAGGCCAAGATCTTGCCAAAACGCCGTTACCGCTGCTGCGAAAGGAACGCCGTTTGCCGCCACCAGCGTGTCACCGGCCTTGATGCCGGCCTTTTCGGCGGGGCTGTCGGCACGAACAGCATCGACAACGAAATCGTCGCCCTGCCGTATGATCCACAGATCGGTATAGGTGGGGACGAGTGCCCAATCGTCAGAAAATGCACTGGACGTAATGGCGTGATGGTCGGCCAGACCGGTAATCACGCTCCCCATGTAAGCCAGCAAGGTGCTCTCATCACGAACGGCAGTGCGACGACGGTCCAGCTCGGGCGAACGTGGCGGCGCCATGCCAGGCAAGTCCTCCAGATAGGCATAGTTTTCGGCAATCAGCCTGTCGAATTCTGCGGCATCGGCGGAATAATCGTTCGCAGACAGACTGGATCGACCCGTCTCGGCACTTGGCGCGCTGGCATGGGCGAGCGCCAATGCTGCGCCCGCAATCCATAGATATCTCACCCCTTCCACTCCCGTCGTTCTTCGGCGGCGCGAAGTACTTCGTAGGCCAGTTGCAACGCCTGGAAGGCTTTGGCGGCGTCCTCATCGCCGGGGCGGACATCGGGGTGGACCAGCTTGGCCTTGGCCCGGTAGCTCTTCTTGATCGCGTCGAAATCGGCATCGGGGGTCAGTTCGAGCAGATCGAGCGCGCGCAGCTCGTCGCGGCTGCGGCTGCCGTCACCCGATCCGGCCCAGCCATAGTGCGCCGCTTCGTGATAACCCGAATTGTCGCGGGTTTCCTCCGCCTCGCGGGCGGCGGCCTCTTCGGCGTCGAGCCCGGCGAAATAGTCCCACCCGGAATTGTATTCGGCGGCGTGCTTTTGGCAAAACATCCAGCGTTCGGGGCTGTTGGGGCTTTTCGGGGCGGGGCAATCGCCCGGTTCACCGCAGCCGTGCCGGTCACACAGCCGAACCTGCGTCGCCTCGCGGCTGCCGCCATAGCCGCCCCAGCGGGGGAAACCCCAATTGTTCGATCTGGTGGCGCGGCTCATAGCTGCCCGCGATAGGCCAGTGCAGGCTGTTTTCGCAAGGGGCCAAAGTTATTGGCGGGGCGAGGCAAAGTAACGTATTGAACCCGCGGCTGCGGACAGCCATATAGTGCGGCGAAGGATTTGAGCCGATGAGCAAGCAACTCGCCCTATCGATTGCCGTATCGGTCATGGCCATGGTCAGCTTTGTGCTGCTGGGCCAGGAGGCCGGAGCGCAGCTTTCACGCGATGCGCGCATGCAGGTGCCGATCGGGGCGGACTTTGCGCCGCTGCCCAAGATCAGCCGGTTGCTGCCGGCGCTGCACTGAAACCCCGCGCGCTCCCCGGTTGATGGAGGAGCAGCGCGGGAACCCCTGTATCAGTCAATCGTGACGGTAACCGCGCGGCGGTTCTGGGCCCAGCTGGCTTCATCCGATCCCAGCGCAACGGGCTTTTCCTTGCCATGGCTGACGGTGGTCAAGCGGCCGGCATCGATCCCCAGGCTGATCAGATAGTTCTTGGCCGCATTGGCGCGGCGTTCACCCAGCGCGAGGTTGTATTCGCGGGTGCCGCGTTCGTCGGCGTGGCCTTCGATCGTCACCCGCTTGGCCGGATAGCGCTGCAGCCATTGGGCCTGCGCGGCGAGCGCGGTCTGGTCGGTGGCGTCGATGTTGTAGCGATCGGTATCGAACAGGATGGTATCCTGGCCCATCATCTGGGCCGCGAAATCGGCCTGGCTGCCGGGGACGGGGGCACTGCTGTCGCCCCCTGATGAGGACGACTGGCCGGGCGTACCGCCGGGATCGGGCGGCAGGATCTGCGGGGCCTTCTTGGCGCAGGCGGACATCGCCAGCGCCGAGGCCAGCAGCATGGTCATGGTCAGGCGCTTGTTCATCGGCTTCTCCTTTGCATTCTGCGTCGTTTTGCCCCCGGGTGGCAGGTCAGGGCCGCAGCGGGCCCCAGGCGGGATCGCTGCCGTCCACCGGCGTTTCCAGCTTGCGTTCGTTCCGGCCGGTCAGGTCAACTTGCCAGACCGCTGTCTTGCCCGAATTCCGGGCGGTGCGAAAGAACTGGATGACCCGGCCGTTGGGCGCCCAGGTGGGTGCTTCATCCTGCCAGCTGTCGGTCAGATAGCGCAGGTTTCCGCCTGCCGGGTCCATCACCGCGATGCGGAAATTGCCGGCGATGTGCGTGAAGGCAATCTGATCACCGCGCGGCGACCATTCAGGCGTGGCGGCGCGGCCGCCGAAAAAGCTGATCCGCTTCTGCCCGGTGCCGTCGGCATTCATCACATAGACCTGCTGGCTGCC
>JAFLDC010000406.1 GCA_017302775.1 Sphingomonadales bacterium | reverse complement strand
TCGGTAAAGCCGCCCGAAATGGTAGCGCAGCGTATCGTTGCCCTGCTTGGTGAACAGTTTGCCAGCCCGCACCGCGAACGGGTTAACCAGTCCTCGTAAATCTGCGGCAACCGCAAAGGTCCATCTTCTGCAAAGCCTGCCGGAAAACCCTGCGGCAGGTCTGTCACACAGAGGCGCAGAACATGGCCGAAAACCTGATGTTCCAAAGGGATAACTATTTCATCGCAGCGCAGGAAGATCGCTGCGCGCCGCGCACGCGCATTGCCATCCCGGCCACTATGCGGGTTTCCGGCAGTCGCGGCTTTCAAACCGTGGTGCACGACCTATCGCTTAGCGGATTCTGCTCGGCTGCGGTCAATCGGGTGCATAGCGGAACGGTCTGTTGGCTGACGCTGCCCGGGATCGAATCCTTGCAGGCTGAGGTTGTCTGGTGGGACAACAGCCTGATCGGGTGTGCATTTAACAAACTTCTTTCTCCGATCGTGCTCGACGATATCCTGGCCCGTTGGCGCACCGAAGGCCCATTCCGGCCCCTTACCTGAAGGCCAGGTCTGACGTCTGTCCGGGCCCCGCGAACTTCACGCCCGTGCCCGCCCCCCAAGTTGCACGGCAATTTGCAGTGCCCGGGCAGGCGTCTCTTTTCAGACGAGCGGTTTGACCAGCGTTACCTGACGGACATCGATGCCGCCGCCGCGAAAGCCGCCCTCGCAATACATCAGGTAAAATTGCCACAGCCGCGCGAACCGCGCATCAAATCCTGCCGGAAGCCGCTGCTCGGCGGCAGCGGCATCGAACCGCCTGCGCCACAGCAGCAGCGTCTCCGCATAATGCCGACCGAAATCGACCGGATCGGTCCAGGTCAGGTTTCGCTCCGCAGCGAGCCGCCGGAACGCTGCCTCGCTGACAAGCATACCCCCCGAAAATATGTAGGTCTGAATGAAATCGGCACTCTGGGCATATGACTCGAACAGCTCGTCACGAATGGTGATATATTGCAGGACCGCGCGCCCCCCCGGCTTGAGGCAGCGATCCAGGCAATCGAAAAAGTCCGGCCAGTACTTTTGCCCGACAGCCTCGACCATCTCGACGCTGACGATCGCATCGAACTGCCCGGTGACATCCCGATAATCCTGTTTGCGAAACTCGATCATGCGGCCGTGCACCCCCGCCCGGTCCCGGCAGAACGCCAGCTGCTGGTCAGACAGGCTGATCCCCAGAACGGCGACATCGCCAGCCGCCAGGGCCAGGCTTTGCGCGCCCCATCCGCATCCGATCTCCAGCACGGATCCGCCCGGTGGCACGGCGGCGCGGTTGACCACCGTGCCGATCTTGGCAAGCTGAGCCCGTTCCAGCGCATCGGGCCGCTGCTGCAATGGGTCAGGCCCAGGCAAGTCTTCGAAAATGGCACTGGAATAGGCCATGGTGGGGTCGAGCCAGGCGGCATAGAAATCATTGCCCAGATCATAATGTGCGTGAATGTTGCGGCGCGCGCCCGCCCGGCTGTTACGCCGCATCAGATTAAGCGCACGGCCCAACCAGCGCCACGGCCCATGCGGCCGGGCCGTATCCCCCAGCGCGTCGGCATTGGCCATAAACAGGGCGAACAGGGCAACCGGATCAGGACTCTCCCAATCACCGGCCTCCCACCCCTGATAGAGTCCGACCGAACCAGCCGTGGCAACCCGCAACAACCCGCGCCAACTGCGCAAATGGACTTGCGCATCAAAACCCGGCGCCCGGCCGCCCAGCAAGCGGCGGGTGCCATCGGGCAGAATGGCGTCAATCGATCCGGCTTCCAGCCCGCTGTCAATGCGATCCAGCAGGGCGGCGCTGCGTCCGGCAAACAACAGGGTCAACCATGCAGGTCCGCCCGGCAAAGCCCGTCCGGCGGCCATCAGCTCTTGCCCGCGATCGATATGAGTAGAGGCCATGGCTCACTTATGAACCACCACCTCGTTGGCTGCAATCGCCGGGGTCAGCGGCGCTTCGTCAGCGCATCGAGCACCGCCGGGTTCAGCGGACGCAGGAATTCGCAGCCGAACTGAAAATCCTCCACCCAGGCGACGCGGGCTTCAAGCGATTCCATACCAGGAAACTTCACGAAAAACCGGTCATCCTCATGCACCAGGAACACCCCTTCGATCCGGGCGCCCAGCGGCGATACATCGCTGACCTTGACGTTGGCCCGGCGAGTCCCGCTCCGAAACTGAACGTCTCCGCGCCACGACACGCGATCAGCGCGGCGACCACCCGTATTCTTGAAAGCAGCTTGCCCTTCCATGGTTAGATTCCCGTGCGGTATGACCTTTGCGGTGATTGTCGCAGACCGCGGTAAACGCAGCGTTAACACTTATCTGCGGCAATTTGCCCGGACCAACATAAAAAAGGGGGTGCCGCGGCCAGGCCGGGCACCCCCCATGATCACACGATCAAAACCCGATGCTTAGAAGCGCACCTCGGCCGAAACGGTGAACGAGCGTCCGCGCGGATCGGCGACCCGCGGATCCCAGCTGCCACCGGCGCCGGAGTTGCCGTCATAGCTGATCGCGAATGGCGGATCAGTGTTGAAGATGTTCTTGACGCCCAGGGTCAGGCGATAGTTTTCGCCCAGACCCAGATACGACACCGAGAGGTTATAGATGTGGTAGGGCTTCACCCGCTCATTGAAATCAGGACGGGTAACCAGCCCGGCGGCGATCCCGGGCAGCGCCTGGTTCTTGTAACCGGCGCGGTACACTTGCGTGAAAGTCGCTGCCCAATCCTGGTTGGTGAAGCTGATCCAGGCGTTATGCTTCCAGCGCAGGCCAAGGTCACCGGTAAAGGTGAATACCCCAATCAGGCTCGGTCCATAGGCCGACGTCGGCGTCAGCTTTTCCCGCTTCTTGAGCAGCAGGCTGCCATCCATCCCGACCGAGATTCGGCTGCCGCCATTAAGATCGAACCCGCCGCGCAGGGCGAATTCAACGCCCTGGGTACGGCGCGCACCGGCGTTGATCCAGCGCTGGTCGATCACGGTGATGACGTTGGTCGAAGGATCGCGCACGAACCGGTCCGGGAACAGCGCAGCGTTGTCGATCAACTGGCGCAGACTGAGCAGCTGGATCGTGTCATCAACGCTGATGGTCCACCAGTCGGCCGACAGGCTCCAGCCCGGCATCGGCTTAAGCACTACACCCAAACCGGCCATCTTGGCCTTTTCGGGTCCCAGATCGAGCAGGCCGCCCGTG
>JAFLDC010000405.1 GCA_017302775.1 Sphingomonadales bacterium | reverse complement strand
TCCCAGATCACGACGGTCAATTACAACCCGTCGCTGGCCTGGAAGGTGAACGACAAGGTCGCGCTCGGCCGAGTTCGGCATAATCCTGCTGTTGTTCTCGATCGGACTGGAACTCTCGTTCCAGCGCCTGTGGCAAATGCGCAAGACGATCTTTCGGATCGGCCCGATGGAACTGTTCGGTGGGGGCGCGCTCATCGCCCTGGTCCTGCTGCTGCTCGGCAATTCCTTGCCAACCGCGCTGGCGCTGGGACTCGCCCTGGCGTTGTCATCCACCGCGCTGGTGTTGCGCATTGCCGACACCCGTACCCCGGTTGGCAGGGCAGCCCTGGGCACCTTGCTGTTCGAAGACATCGCGCTGGTCCCGATCATCTTTTTGCTGGGCGCGATGGGACGCGGGGATCAAGCCGCTGATCTGGGCAGCTTCCTCAAGACGTTGCTGCTGGGAACACTGGTAATCATTGCCCTGCTTGGAATTGGGCGATTTGCCCTGCCCCGACTGTTCGCCCAGGCAGCGCGCACGAAAAGCCCTGATCTGTTCCTGGCGGCAAGCCTGCTGGTGGTCATTGTCGCGGCTCTCGTAACGGGCGCGGTGGGCCTTTCACCGATCGTCGGCGCGCTGGTCGCCGGGCTACTCATTGCAGAAACCGACTATCACGCCGAGGTTGAGACCATCATCGAACCGTTCAAGGGTTTGGCGTTGGGCGTATTTCTGCTGACAGTGGGAATGAGCCTTGACCTTGGCATGGTGTGGGACCGGCTGTGGGAAATCCTGATGGCGGTAACGCTGATCATTGCCGCCAAGGCGCTGGTTACAGGCGCCATGCTGCGACTGAACGGCTACCGCACGGCAACCGCGACAGAAGCGGGTATTCTGCTCGCCAGCCCTTCCGAAACGACCCTGATTGTCCTGGCCAGCGCCGTTGCGGCCAAACTGATCAATCCCGATGCGGCGCAGTTCTGGCAAATCGTGACGGCACTGGGACTGACCATAACGCCAATGTTGGCGATCCTGGGGCGATGGCTGGCCCAGCGGGTCGATCACGCCGGAGCCACTGCGGCTTCGATTGACCAGGATTCCACGCAGCGGACCTTGATTATCGGCGGTGGCCGTGTCGGCAGGCTGATCGCCGAGATGCTGACCGCGCATGGCAAGCCTTATCTGATTATCGACGCCGATGCCGATCAGGTCCGTGAGAATCGGGCCGACGGCTTCAAGACGGCATTCGGCGATGCGGCGCGAGGCGATGCTCTGGCACGGTTCGGCGCGGACCAGGCCAACGCCGTTATCCTCACCATGGATGAACCGGTAGCTGTCCAACGGATGGTCAGGCAGCTGCGCAATGCCTATCCAGAACTGCCAATCATCGCCCGCGCCCGCGATGCAAGCAACGCGGCGGCGCTGTATCGTGCCGGGGCCAGCCATGCTGTGCCCGAAACGCTGGAAGCGTCACTGCAACTGTCTGAGGCGGTGCTGGTCGATATCGGCGTGCCCATGGGCCCTGTCATCGCCAGCATTCACGAAAAGCGTGACCAGTTCCGCTCCCAGATCATGGATGAAGGCGATCTGGACGAAAAGCCGCGACTGAAGAGCGGATCGCTACGCGAATACGGCCACTAGGCCGCCAGAAGCGCCCGGACCGCGGCAATGGCAGCCGCGGCCTGGTTACCGTCCGGACCACCACCCTGTGCCATATCAGGCCGGCCACCACCGCCCTTCCCGCCCAGCACCTCAACTCCGGCACGAACCAGATCAACGGCGCTCACGCGGCCGGTAAGGTCTTCGGTCACCGCCGCAGCGATGCTGGCCTTGCCATCGTTGACTGCCACGACCACAGCGACCCCCGAACCGAGCCGGGTCTTTGCCTGGTCGAGCAAGCCGCGCAGTTCCTTTGGATCGAGTCCATCGAGCACCTGACCGGAGAACTTGATGCCGCCAACTTCCTCATCGGCTGATTCGGCCTTGGCTGCGCCGCCACCAAGCGCCAGGGCCTTCTTGGCGTCGGCCAGTTCGCGCTCGAGCTTGCGCCGCTCGTCCAACAAGGCCGCAACGCGCCGTTCCACCTCGTCAGGTGTCGTCTTGAGCAGCGCAGCCGCATGTTTGAGCGCATCTTCGCGGCTCACCAGCCATTGCCGCGCCGCCTCACCGGTCAGCGCCTCGATCCGCCGCACGCCGGAACTGACGGCACTTTCCGAGATGATCCGCAGCAGCCCGATATCGCCCAGCGCGCGCACATGGGTGCCCCCGCACAGTTCGACCGAATAGGACTTGTCCGATGTCCGGCCCATGCTGAGCACGCGGACTTCGTCGCCATATTTTTCCCCAAACAAAGCCATGGCGCCGGCCGCGATCGCATCGTCAGGGCTCATCAGCCGCGTGACAACGGCTTCGTTGGCGCGGATCTCGGCGTTCACCTCAGCCTCGATTGCGGCGATATCCTCAGCCGTCAGTGCGGTCGGCTGGGAAAAATCGAAACGCAGCCGATCCGGTGCGACCAGCGAACCCTTTTGGGTGACGTGTCCGCCCAGCCGGTTGCGCAATGCGGCATGGAGCAAGTGCGTCGCCGAATGGTTCGCGCGAATCGAATCGCGGCGGACCACATCGACGTCCAGCTTGACCATGTCGCCGCGCCGGATCGTCCCGCCTTCAACCTGCGCCTGATGGGCGTGAAGCCGGCCCAGCGGCTTGGCTGTATCATCGACCCGCAGACTGACACCATCGGCCCCGGTAATTGTGCCGGCATCACCCATTTGACCGCCGCTCTCACCATAGAACGGGGTCTGGTTGACGATCACCGTCACGGACTGGCCTGCCGTCGCGCTTTCCACTTCCTGGCCGCCCTGGACCAGCGCGACGACCTGCGCCTCGCCGGTGGTAGCGGAATAGCCCGTAAACTCGGTCGCGCCTTCGCGTTCGGCGATATCGAACCACACTTCGCTGTCCGCCGCCTCACCACTGCCCTTCCAGGCGGCACGCGCAGCTGCTTTCTGCTGGGCCATCGCGGCGTCGAATCCGGCGCGGTCCACCGCGATCCCGCGGGCCCGCAGCGCGTCTTCCGTCAGGTCATAGGGGAAGCCAAAGGTGTCATAGAGGCGGAAGGCGGTTTCGCCTGGCAATTCGCCGCCTTCGTCCAGGCCCTGCGTCGCCTCGTCCAGCAGCTTGAGGCCGTTGGCCAGCGTGCGGCGGAACTGGACCTCCTCACGCTCAAGGGTTTCCTCGATCAACGGCTGGGCGCGGCCC
>JAFLDC010000404.1 GCA_017302775.1 Sphingomonadales bacterium | reverse complement strand
TGATGTGGTAGTCGAAGCGGCGCGGTTGGCGGCACGGCGCGCCGCTCAGCGCTGGTCGGGCAAGAAGCCGCAGGTCCGCGTCATCCTGCCGGAGCAATAGGACCATGTCGATCACCGCCAGTCTGGCTATCTACTTCCTGCTATGGGTGATGAGTGCGTTTCTGGTCATGCCGTTCGGTATCCGCACCCACGATGATGTCGGCGCGCAGACCCAGCCCGGCAATATCAGCAGCGCTCCGGTCAACTTTAACCCAAAACGGATCGCCCTGCGGGCGACGGTTCTGTCGCTGATCTTGTTTGCACTCTACTACCTGAACTACGTGCAGGGCTGGGTGACGATCAAAGACATCGACGTCACACGGTACATACTATGATCGGGTGCTCTCAATTGCGCAGACGTTCGATTGCCTGTGCCAAGGCGACGTACAGCTTGCCCATGTCTGACGAAAGCAAGGTTACACCCAGTGCGTGACCATCGCGGGTTGACAGCAGCTGCCGCAACATCGCTTCGAAATCATGGATATAGTGGCTGACGTGATCGCGAAAGCCGCGATCATCCTCGTACAGCTGGATGATCGCCTTGGCTTCGCTGGCATCCAGCAGTCGCACCGCACGGCGGGTGAAAATACCGCGATCGCCTTTCAAATATGCAGACCAGGCCATGTCGGTCACTTCGCTGTCCATGGCGCGGGCAATGTCGATCGCGTTGGAGTTCAGGCTTTCGGTGATGAGCGCCACGCGCCGGGCAAAATCGTTGTCGACCTGTTCTTCGGCGCGGGTCCTGGCATGGGCGATCCGCTGTTCAAGATGACCGGTCAGCTCGCTGACTTTGGCGAGTTGGTCACGCAGCTGGATCGCGGCCTCGCGGCTGATGCCTGAAGCGTGGGCTGCGGCTTCTTCAAGCTGTCCGGCCACTTCGGTAACCTTGATCCGCATGACCTTCTCGATCGCTGCGCCACTTTCATCGCCAAGTTTCATTGCGATCTGTGTGATTGCGCTTGCGCTCAGTGCGCCAATTCCATCCACTGCATCGCGCGCAGAAGTGTTCAGCGCATCGATCGCGTTGCGCAATTCACCTTGAGAATGCTCTGCCAGAGCCAGGCTCTCAGCGCGGATCGTTTCGAGCGCAACCGTCATCTCGGACAAGGCGGCAGCCTGCTGCTTCCCTTCGGAGGTCACCAGCGCAGCCAGCGTTTCGACCCGTTGCAGCGCCTCGGCAAGACCACTGCTGCTGGTCGCTACGTGGCCTGAAATGGCCTCGCTCCGCTGGTCCGCTTCAGTCAATTGCTGTTTGAGCGACATGACCCGGTTTTCGATTTCGTCCAGCCGTGCTTCGCTGACCGCCATCGCTTTAGGTAGTTCCGTGCTTGAGTGAGCGGCGCTGGCCTGGATGAGTTCCAACAGCCGCACACTGCCATCGGTCAACTGCATGATAGCGGTGTCGGTGCCGTTCAAGGCCTCGCGGCTGGCCGTAAGATTACTGCCGAGTGTACCGAGGCTGGCCGCAACCTTCTCTGCCGCGACATCGCCCAATGCCGCGACTTCTTGCAGTTTGTCGGTAAAGCTTGCGAGCTGGGCCGTCACGGCTTCGCCGTGGGCGATCAGCCGCTGACTTTGGCCTTCCTGCTCTTCCCGGCGTTGCGCGATCGCCAGATCGAGCTGCTCCATCCGGTCGCTCAGCTGCGCGATGAACTCGCTGTGTCGGGTTTCAAATTCGGCGCGGCGCTGATCCAGTTCCACGGCAAAGATCCGGTCGCGCTCGAGCATTCGGGCGTCGACTTCTTCCGCTTCACGGCTCAGTTCCGTCAGCCGGCTGCGGGCCGATGCCATGGCCTTTTCATCAATCGCGCTGACCTTGGCAATCGCGGTTGCCAGATCCTCCTCAAGACGGGTGATGGCCTGTTGCCAGGATTGCTGGGCCGCACCTTCGCTTTCGCGCAGTGAGCGCGACATTGCGGCGCTCTCGTCCCTGATGGTCGAGAGGCGGGCGCGCAGAGAAATCAGGCTTTCGCCTTCCTGAGCATTCAGCGCCTCATGCGCGGTGTCCAGCTCCTCACGCAAGGCCGCGGCACGGCTGCGGATTGCGGCGAGCACCTCCACCTCCTGCGCGTCGAGCTGGCTGCGGAACTCGGCGCCGCCTTCGGCCAGGGCGGCGAAGCGTTGCTGGGCAATGGCATCGAGCTGCTCGGTCTGGACAGTAAATTCCGCCAGTGCCTTGTCCACGGCGGTACTGAGGCTCTTGACCTGTCGTTCGCTGGCCTGTCCGAACTGGTTGAGACGATTGAATCCGGCAATCAGCTCTTCAACTTGGGCATGCGCGGTTCGTCCGGCGGTTCCGATGTTGTTGGTAACATCCTTGGCCGAGCTGGCGATCACCGGCAGGTGGCCGCGCAGAGTCTCCATATTGTCAAGCGCTGCGGCGCTGACTGTCTGAATTGCTTCCAGCCGGTTGCCGTTGTCCTGGATCAGCGAGGAAAGATGGTCGGAATGTTGCGACAGACGCTCTGTCGCCACCCGGCCGAGCGATTCCATATCGCGTGATTGGGCAGCGATAAATTCGCGCGCAAGGCTCAATTCGCGGTTGACGTTACTCAAACGTTCTTCAAGCCGCGCGGATTCGTCTCCAAGCAGCCGGGCCGTTTCGCCAAACCGCATCGCCTCGCGGCGGCTGTTACGCATGGCGATCAACCAAAGCACCCCGATCAGTAGTGCCGGTACGGACCAGTCGCGGATCCAGCCAACCCATTGCTGAAACGTGCCTCCGGTCATGATGTCGGTGCGGTTGGCCACGAACAACAATGCACTCCAGCCTGCCAGCGCGGCAAGGCTTGCCACAGCTGCCACGATTGCGAGCCATGGTCGCCGGACCGGGGTGGCCTGCTTGTCCCACCAGTCATCAGAGGTGTCGTTCGGCGCTTCTGCCAAAGTCTCGGCCGGTTGCGACGTTTCCGCATCATGCGGATCGGCGGCTTCTACGGCGACAATGCGGGTTCCCCTGGTCATGCAACCACGTTTACCATGTTCCGGTTGTGGATAAACCCCAGTTTAACTTCCCTGCGGTAGAGCGTTACCCATGGCATACGAAGCAGGAGCTCTTGACGCTACTTTGGCCGCCGCAGCGGGTGAAGATGCGTTGCTGTTTGCTGAACTGCGCCAGGCATTTATTGAAAGCGCCGGGCGTCAGCTGGATCTGATGCGGCGCGCCCGATGCGACGGCAACTGGCAGATCAGCGCCTTGCGG
>JAFLDC010000403.1 GCA_017302775.1 Sphingomonadales bacterium | reverse complement strand
GCCACTGAAAATCTGGCGTGGGTTGTGATTCGCCGGGAACAATTTGTGACAACGGAGATTATGCCGGCATGACCGCGCTGTTCCCGAAACTCGTCGCTATTCCGCTTGTCGGCCTGGCGTTCCTTCCCTTGGCCGCCTCTGCCAATGAGCCGGCGTCTGAGGGGCGCAACGTCTTGATCGGAATGGGGGTACAGACCATCCCGCGCTATCCCGGTGCCAACACCAACCGAACCACAGTGCTGCCCGAGGTGGACACCTGGCGAAGCGGAGAGCCGATGGGTGTCGAATCGCCGGACGAGGCCATCAGTTTTGCGCTTGCCGGGCGCCGCGGCTCTGGCCTGTCAGCCGGGCCGGCGTTCACCTTTGCCCCAACCCGCGATGCTGACGACATCCCCGGTCTGCCGAAAGTCGGCTTCGGGGTAGAAGCCGGGGCGTTCATCGAAGCCTGGCCGGTCACCCCGATCCGGTTGCGCGGCGAAATGCGCCAGGCGATCGGAGCGCACAAGGGGCTGACGGGCGATATTTCAGCCGATCTGGTGATCCGGCAAGGCAACGAAGGTCCGATCATGACTGTTGGGCCAAGGCTGCGCTGGGGTAGTGCGAAGCACCAGCGCGCTTATTTTGGCGTACCGGTTGCGGGAGCGGGCAGTTTGCCTGGCTATGAGCCGGGATCAGGAATCTATGCCGTGGGAGTTACCGCGGGTGCCCGTATCCCGCTCAATCGCAGCTTTGGCCTCTATGGATATATCGGTTACGATCGGTTGACCGGAGGGGCCGCAGATTCGCCAATTGTGACCAATGGCAGCACCGATCAGTATTCGGCAGGTCTGGCGCTTACCTACCGGTTCCGCATCTAGCGGCGTAACGCAAAAAAGTCTTTGAGCAGGGCGGCGGCCACTGCTTCGCCGATTCCAGAATAAATGGCGGGCGCATGCAAGCATTGGGGCTGGTCAAATACCCGGGCTCCATGCTCCACCGCGCCGCCCTTGGGGTCGGACGCGGCGTAGTAGAGCCGTTCGATGCGGGCGTGGGCGATGGCTCCGGCGCACATGGCGCAAGGTTCCAGCGTGACCCACAGGTCGCAGCCGCTCAACCGGTCGTTGTCAAGCTTGGCTGCAGCTGCGCGAATCGCCAGGATTTCAGCGTGTGCGGTGGGATCGCACAGCCCGCGCGGCGCGTTATGCGCTGCTGCGATCAACTCGCCATCCCTGACGATCACCGCGCCGATCGGCACTTCACCGGCCAATTCCCCGGCCTGGGCCTGCTCAAGCGCACGTTGCATCGGTTCGGGCAGGGGCCAGCGGCTCATTCTTGCCGAATTGGCCGCAATACCTTGACCCCGCAAGGGTGAATCGCTATGCGCGCGCCTTCGCCCGGTTGCGGGTGCCAAGTTTTCAAGCGAGTTTAGCCATGTCCCGTATTTGCGAACTGACCGGCAAGGGTCGCCAGGTCGGCCACAACGTCAGCCACGCCAACAACAAGACCAAGCGTGTGTTCCTGCCCAACCTGCAGAACGTCACGCTGATGTCCGAAGGGCTTGAGCGCAGCTTCAAGTTCCGGGTTTCGACGCAGGGTCTGCGTTCGGTCGAACATGTGGGCGGCCTGGATAACTGGCTGCTCAAGACGTCTGATGAGAAGCTCTCGACCTCGGCTCAGAAGGTCAAGCGCGAGCTGAAGAAGAAGGCCGCCGTCGCCGCCTGAGGCAAGGCTACACCGGCTTTTCAAAAAGGCGTCTGGCGCGGCTGGACGCCTTTTTTGCGTCAGGTAGCAGGATCAAAGCCGGGCCGGGTCGATTCGCACCTTGAGCAGCAGCACCCGCTGCGTCGCGGCGCGGTTTTCATCGCTGATCATCCAGGCGATCAGGGTGCCATCCACCATCGGTTCGATCGCCAGGCCCTCGTAGTTGTCAACTGGCCATGGCGCGTCGATATCAGCCACTTCACGGGCGTGCCAGGTCCCGCCTGCGCGCAACTCGGCCGGATCGGCAACCAGCACTTTCATGGCGAAGCGCGGCGGCAGCGGCCACAGCAGGCGCCTGGCCAGAATCAATATTCTGCCATCGGGCAGCTGAGCCATGTCGGTGGGTCGATAGCCCGCAACGCCAGCAAAGCTGAACTGTTGTGCCGTGCCAGGCAGCGCCGGGTCGCTGCCAAATATCAATCCGGGATGCAAATCTGTCAGCAAGCCCGGGCCGGTACATTCGCACACCACCAAAAAACGGCCATCTGCGAGGCGCAGCATCGCCTCCGGTCCGGAATTGCGGGACCAGCCCTTCATTTCCGGAACAGCACGGAAGGCTTCCCGTGCCATTCCGCGGCCATGTCGCTGGATCACATTGCGGCCTTCCTGCGCCAGCCACAGCTTGCCGGTGGCTGGATCCCGGGTCGCCGCCTCGAAATCGCGATCGGCCTTGTTTTGCGGGCTGTCCTGATTGATGGCGCCAAACTGCGGCGGGCGCACGCCCGACCCGGGTTCAGAGAAATCCAGGAAATAGCCGCGGTCGCTGATTGCCAGCAGCCGCCCGGCACCGTTTTGCAAAAGCGCTGAGTAACCCCCAAAGGCGCCATGTCGGCTGCTCAGCTGCCAGGCACCCAACAGCGTCAAAGGTCCAGTCTGGCAGCAACCCTGTTCAAGCGGGATGGCGACGACAGTCAGGCCCGCCAGCGCGCTCGGCTGCGGGACGTCACTGCGCAGCCAGATGCTCGCAATCATCACCATGGCGACTATCAGGGCCAGCAGGCGACGTAGCATGACGGGGCTTAAAGCGCTCCGACGGGGATCGAAGCCGCCGAAACCATCGTGGCGATCGCTGCTTGCTCGGCCGGTGAAAGATCTGGGTGCCAGATATCAAAGATCATGATGACACGCAGGGCGTCAGTCTCATTCATGGCCTCATGCTCGATGGAATCATCGAAAACCCAGGCCGCACCGCGCTCCCAGTGCCGCACTTGCTCGCCAACCCGGAACCAGCACCGGCCAGGCACGACCAGCGGAACGTGGCACAGGAGCCGGAAGTTCGCGACACCCACGTGCGGCGGGATCCCCGTATGCGGTGCCAGCAGCGAAAACATCGCATTGGCTCCGCAGCCGCCAATCCACGGCTGGGGCAGATCGGCCAGCAAGGCCTCGCCGTCTCGTACCGGTACCTGTCGCTGTGGCCCGACTTCCGGGTGCCCGTGCCCGCCCGCCCCGGGGTGCCCATTCTGGGCAGGCAACGTCTTGCTTCGTACCCCGCTGGGATCTATCTA
>JAFLDC010000402.1 GCA_017302775.1 Sphingomonadales bacterium | reverse complement strand
GCATCAGCGAGAAGCTGGGCATCCTGTTGATGAGCGCGCGCGAGAAGGCATTGAACTCGACGCAAACGATGCTGTCCGGGCTTACCAGGTTTGTCGAACACGTGTCTGTCGTCATGGACGATCCCGCCAAGATCGCGCGCGATGTCATCGCCAACCCGGGCGGGAAGACCTCTGCGATCGAGCAGACGCAAGGGCCGGTTCAGCCGCCGCCGACCGTAAGTCCGGATATTCCGTCTCAGGCACCGGAAACCCCGAAAGCGCCCGAGCCTGACAGCCGCGACTTCGGCCACAGCGAGTCCCAACCTGAAATCGAACCAGACCTCGGGTCGCAAATCGAACCCGACCGGGACTTCGACATGGACATGTGAAGTGTCCGCCCGGCCCGAGACCCACACGTCCACATGTGAACATGAGAAGGAATGCACATGACCACACTCGCAATTGTCAGCCAGAAGGGCGGTTCCGGTAAAACGACGCTGGCGATCAGTCTGGCTGCAGCAGCCGAGCGATCGGGCGAGGTCGCCCTGATTATTGACACTGACCCTCAGGCCACCGCCTGCCAATGGGCAGCCTGGCGCAGGGGCAAACCACCCGAAGTCATCGACAGCGCCCCGCCGCGGCTCGCCGAGAAGATCGCACGCGCCGAGGCGCAGGGAGCGAGCTTCGTCGTCATCGACACCCCGCCGCACGCCGATCTTGCCGCCAGCAAGGCGGTCGAAGCCGCCGACCTGGTGCTGATCCCTTGCCGTCCTAGTGCGTTCGACCTCGCCGCGATCCGCACCACCGGCCAGCTGGTGAAGCACTACGGCAAGTCGGCGTTCCTGCTGTTCACCGCCGGCCCAGCACGCGCATCCAGAATTTATGCCGAGGCAACCGACCTGGTGCAGGGGTTTGGCATCGCCGTCTGCCCGCATCACATCGCCGACCGGGCCGCCTTCCGCCACGCCAGCGCCGAGGGGCAAACGGTGTTCGATATCGAACCCGATGGCCGCGCAGCCGCCGAGGTCGCCGCCGTGCACATGTGGCTGTGTGAACAGGTGCACATGTTCACACCCGCACAACTCCACAGGAGGACCGCATGAGCCGCTTCGCCAATCTCGCAGATCGCGTTCACGATACGCCGAAACCCGCCGTTTCCAGACAGACTACCTCATCCGACACGCCGCCCAGTCGCATCGGGCGCAAGGCCATCTCGGGCTATTTCGCGCCCGAGTTGTCGATGGCCCTCCACCATTGCGCGCGCAAGCACGACCTGTCGCTCCAGACACTGATGGCCGAAGCGTTCAATGACGTCCTCCGCAAGTACGGCGAAAGCCCGGTAGGCAGGTAACGGGAAAAACTTCGGCCCTATGCGGCGGCTCTGAGTTGCGCGATCTTTTGGAATTCTGAAAGGATTTCGGGATGGGTCCGGGCAAGGAAACGGACGACGCTTGCTCTATCGATCAACTTTGAGAGGTAGCCCACGGCCAGCACCAGATCGAGATGGTCGGTGCTGTAATTCTGTTCGATCAGCCTGAACTCCCGGTCGAGGTTGATGGCTTCGCGCTCCATCTTGTCGATTTGTTCTACCGACAGACCGCGTACCGTCTTCTGCTCGCTGCTGACCAGTTGGTGCTGCGGTGTCGAGGCAACGAGCGATTTGGCATAGGTCAGCGAGAACCGGTTCATGGCAATCATGATCTCGGCGACCTCGATCTGCCGCATCGGCCGCAGTCGGCGTAATTCCGTAAACGTATTGAGCGGTACCTGCCGGTCCTGGAGCAGTTTGATCACTTCTGGGCAAATGCCATCGAGCAGGCGCTTCTTGGTCCGAATGCTCTTGATGTCGACATTGAGAGCCCGCGCCAGCCTTTCCTCCGGAACCCCGCGCTCGATCGCTGTCAGGATCATCTTGTGTTCTTGCACCGTCGCCAACCGGCTGATGCGCTTGTTATAGGTGAATGCTTCATCTTCGGTCGCAATCAGGCAGACGACGGCGGTTTCGCCGCGCTCCTTCAGGATTTGGATGCGCAGATGCCCATCGAGCAGCTGAAATCGATCCTTGCTTCCGCGCAACGGCACGACAACCGGCGGCTCGATGATGCCAACCTCCCGGATCGACGCTTCGATCTGGGCAAATTTCATCGAACGCCGCACAACCGGTGTGATCGCACGCAGCGGTTCGATGTCTGCAATCTCGATCCGGAGGCTGGTGAGCTCAAATGCCAGTTTTACGGGCTTTCGCGAGGATGAAGTCATACAACAGGCCTCACTCTTGGGCTATCAACCCGCTCCTGTATCCGAGCCGGCATCGTGGCGAGACCTTCGTCTTCGAGCAGCGCCACAAAACTCTCGTCGTTCAGGAGCTGGCGCAGCGCCTCTGCGATGAACAACAGCCGGTTTCGGGTGGTATGCGACCGCTTGATCATCAAGCGCTTACGTTCGCTGTCCTCTTCAAAGGCCTGGACCAGCTTCTGCGTTGACGTCGTAGACGGTTGGCGGTTGCTCTTGTCCTTGGGCTTCTTGCCCTGATTGGCCCGCTGTTCGACGAGGCGCCGCGCGGCGAGTAAGTTCCGGCCCCGAAGCAGATTGTTCTCGTAGGCTTTGTGCAAAGCCGCCTGAACGCCGTGATCGTCCGCTTCGGCAATTTCGATGGCAACGCTGATCGGCAAATAGCCGGCTTCGACTGCACGTAACAAACGCTGCTCACCGTTCTCCAGCAAATGCGCGACCTGGTGGACATAGTCGTAGGACAGGCCGGTGCGCCGTGCGATTTCAGAGTCGCCATAGCCGCGCTTGCGCATGGCACCGATATCCTGCAGCAAATCGACGGCCTGATGCTGGCGGCGCGCACAATTCTCGACCAGGCTGGCGACCAGACAGTCTTCCTGATCAGCCGCAACCACCAAGGCCGGAACATGGTCTTCACCCAGCTCCCGAAACGCTTCAAGCCGGCCCTGTCCACAAACCAGGTCGTAGTAGGGACCGTCTGCCTCGACCCGGCGTGTTACGGTGATCGGGCGCTTGAGGCCCACTTCAGCGATATTGGCGACTATGCTCTTGAAGACCCGCTTGTTGCGGAGGCGCGGATTGATCACCGAAATGCGCTCGATTGGGACCATTTCGACCTTTTGGGCGGGCTTCGCACTCATCAGGCAGCCTTTCGGATCGGCGAGCGCGCGGCCAGCCCAAAGAAGCGATCAAGATCGGGGGCGCGATAGGAATCGAATGACAGTTCATTGTGTTCAGCAAGCCTGAGCACCGCTTCCCGCATG
>JAFLDC010000401.1 GCA_017302775.1 Sphingomonadales bacterium | reverse complement strand
GGCCGGCGCGATCGCCCGCAGTTCGGCATGCTGGTCTGCCGTGCCGATGTTGCAAGCCAGTTCCAGCCGATGACCGTTGGGATCGAAGAAATAGATTGAGCGGAATATGCCGTGATAGGTCGGCCCGATCACCGCAATTCCCTGCGCTTCGATATGCGCCTTGGCCGCCAGCAATGCGTTCAGATCGTCCACCTCGAACGCCAGATGCTGAACCCAGGCGGGGGTATTGGGATCGCGGCTCATCTCGGGCTGCTGCGGCAGCTCGAAAAAGGCGAGCACGTTGCCGCCGCCGCAATCCAGGAACACATGCATGTATGGATCGTCCTCGCCGGTTGAGGGGACTTTGTCCTCTGAAAAGGCAGTGACATATTCCATACCCAGCACCCGGCCATACCAGTCGACCGTTTCCTTGGCGTCGCGGCAGCGATAAGCCACGTGATGAATACGCGAAAGTTTTGGCGGCGCGGTCATGCCCCCGCCCCTTCCTTGATATCAAGCGCACCGCGCCGGATCTGATCCGCCTCGATCGATTTGAACAGGGCGGTGAAATTGCCTTCACCAAACCCTTCGTCACGTTTGCGCTGGATGAATTCGAAAAACACCGGGCCGATCATGGTCTGGCTGAAGATTTGCAACAGCAAGCGCGGATCGCCATCTTCTGTCGACCCGTCGAGCAGGATACCGCGGGTTTGCAACTCACTCACCGGTTCACCATGCCCAGGCAGACGATCATCAAGCATTTCGTAGTAGGTTTCCGGCGGCGCGGGAGCGAACGGAGTTCCCAGAGCCTGCAATCTGTCCCAAGTGCCATAAAGATCATCACAGGCAAAGGCGATGTGCTGAATCCCCTCACCATTGTAGGCCCGCAGATATTCCTCGATCTGGCCGCCCCCGCCGGCGCCTTCCTCATTAAGCGGAATACGGATCTTGCCGTCCGGAGCCGTCATCGCCTTGCTGGTCAGACCGGTGTATTCGCCCTTTATGTCGAAATAGCGGATTTCCCGGAAACCGGCGATCCGTTCATAGAATGCCGCCCAGTGCGCCATGCGGCCACCGTAGACGTTGTGGGTCAGGTGATCGATAACCTGCAGGCCGGTGCCGACCGGATGCCGATCGACGCCGGGTTCATAGACAAAGTCGATATCGTAGATTGACAGATCATCGCCGTAACGGTCGATCAGATAGATAATCGAACCGCCGATCCCGCGAATGCCCGGCAAACGCAATTCCATGGGCCCGGTCCGGCTTTCGACCGGCTCAGCCCCGCGCGCGATTGCTTCGGCATAGGCCTTGGCCGCATCGCGTACCCGCCAGCCCATCCCGCAGGCGGAGGCACCGTGTTCCGCGGCAAAAAAGGCCGCCGGGCTGCGCGGTTCGTAATTGGCGATCAGGTTGATCCCGCCCTGGCGCCACAGCTCGACATCCTTGGAGCGGTGCCGGGCGATCCGGGTAAAGCCCATCGCGGCGAACACCGGCTCCAGCAGACCCTTTTCCGGCGCACAGAACTCAACGAATTCGAACCCGTCGAGGCCCAGCGGATTTTCGAACAGGTCGGCCATGCACAGCTACTCCGGATATATGGTTGCATTTGTAACTATTGTGTCGCCCAGGCAGAGTCAAGCATGGGACCGGCACCATCAAACCGGCGCCGTCAGCGACCCATAGTGCGCGAAGAGCGCGGCGAAATGCCCGCGCATGGTCTGGACCGGGCTTGCAGTACGTGGCCAACCGCGCGCCGCCATAACCCGTATTGCCTCGGCCAGTGCCTCGCGATCGGCTGATTGATAGGCGATCCCTGCTCCGTCAGCAGCATGATCTGCTGCGCCGCCCCGATCGGGCACGATCACCGGCACCCCGCTGGCCCGGGCTTCTGCCGCAGACAGGCAGAATGTCTCCGCCTCGCAGCCGTGTACCAAGGCATCCGCGCTGGCCAGCACCGCGGCAAAGCGTGCGCGATTCCGCTCAGGCTTGAGCAGGCGAATGTGCGGATTGCCGCCGATCGCCTTCAGAATCTTGCGCTCCTGCCCGCCTCCGCCGAGCAGAACCAGGCCAAGCGGCGTATTGGCACTGGCGGCCAAGACCGCATCGATGACCATCGGCCATCGCTTTTCCGCAGAGAGCCGCCCGACTCCGATCAGCAACCCTGCCGATTCGGGCAGATCGCACAGTTCCAGCATCTGCCGGCGCAGCACAAGGTCGCGATGCGCGGGGCTGAAGACGCCTTCTTCCACCCCCATCGGGATCAGCGCGGTATTGGGTACACCGCCTTCTTCGAGCCGGGCGCGCAATTCACCGCTGGCGCAGACCACACTGTCAAACTCGCTGCCCAGTCGCCGCAAATGCTGCCAGAACGGCTCAAACCGGCGGTCGATCGTCTCGCGGCTGAAAATCGGCTCGAGCACGCGGTAGGCATAGGCGGACAGTGGATCGGCATGCATGAACAGTGATCGCGGTGCATTGCCGTTCCAGCGGGCGACCATTGACGGGCTGCGCCACGGCGAACTCGCCTCGACAAAGTCAGGGGCGAGGGAATCGAGCGCATCATGCAGCGCATCCTCGTCGTCGAAGTACCAGTAATTGCGATCGAGCGGGAAGCGCGGGCTGGGAATGGTGACGATGCGGGCGTTGGCGCCACGATCGATCACCTCATACCGGTCACCGGGGGCAAGGATGATGATCTCGTGGCCCAATTGAGGACCCAGCCGCAGCTTCTGCTCGACATAGGTCTTCACCCCTCCGCCCTGCGGGGAGTAGAATGCACAGACATCGACGATGCGCATATTTTGAGCCAGTCAAACGGCCTATTTCTTCAGCGGAGCGACACCTAACCCGGACTTGTAGTTCATCACCACCGTTATGCGCGACACCCCGGCGCCGTTGACCACGACCCGTGCCTTGGACGCCTTGGGCTTGGACCATCCCAGCTTGGGGTTTCCGGAAAAGCCGATTCCGTCGATCTTCCAGCCGAACTTGCGGTTGTTGTCACGATCATGCAGCACCGAAACCGAATAAGTTCCCGGGCCCGGGATGCGCACGCAGAGCACGGCCGCGCCGCTGTTCGGCGTATCGACCTCAACCCGGCGGAAAGTCTTTCCGGCAGCAACCAGCACATTGTCATCAGCCAGAAAGTCCGTGTCGTTCGACGGATAGACTTCCAGTTTCAGTTTGCCGCTGCGATCCTTGAGGGCGTCTTCGGCTTCCTGCTTGGCTTTCAAGACGGCAGCTTCATCGAGATCGTGGGCACGCAGCGCCGTGTCGGACAACACCGTCAGCATCTTCGGCTGCACTTCG
>JAFLDC010000400.1 GCA_017302775.1 Sphingomonadales bacterium | reverse complement strand
TGCGGCGCTGGGGCGCCCGAGCGGACAGCGCCTGGTGCTCAACGTCCCGAGCCACGGCGCACAGCCCGGCTTCGACGACGACACGGTGGTGGAGCTGTGCGTGGAGGTGACGCCCACGGGCCTCGTGCGTGTGCCCGGCCCGCCGGTGCCAATCTATTCCAGCGGCGCGCAGCTGGAATCGATGATGGGCCTGCTGTGCCTGACCGACGGGATGGGCCTGGGCCATGTGGTGCAAAGCTATTGCCGGGAGGCGACGATTGCCTTCACCGCCTGCCGCGATCTGATGCCCGATCCGGATTTCTACGCGGATTGCATTGGGGATAGCTTTACCGAACTGCGCGATGCTGCACGCGCTGCCGTTGCCGATCGAGCCGAAGCCGCCGCGCGCGAACCCAAACCAGCCAAAACCAAAGCGGCCAAGCCTGCCCCCAAGGCCAGCGCCGCCAAGGCGGACAAGACCAAACCCGCGGCGAAAAAGGGCGCCGCAAAGCCCCGAAAGGCAGCCAAAGCAAAATGACCGCAACCACCGCTTCGCGCCAAGCCCTCGATATCGAGGCGCGCCCGCCGCACCGTCTGCTCGCTCTGGCCGAAGGACGCGCCGTATTCGAACTGGCCTCGTTCTATGCCAGCCGCCACCTGCTGGGGATGCTGCCGCGTGGTGATGGCCACCCTGTGCTGGTCCTGCCGGGCTTTCTCGCCTCGGACAGTTCAACCCGGCCAATGCGCCGGCTGCTCAAGGACCTGGGCTATGACGCCTATGGCTGGAAGCTGGGCCGCAATGTTCGGGTCGATCTGGAACGGGTCCATGAAATGGAGACCCTGCTGCAGAAGATCCACAAGGATACCGGCAAGAAGGTCTCGATCGTGGGGTGGAGCCTGGGCGGAGTCTTCGCCCGCGAACTGGCCAAGATGCATCCCGACGTGGTCCGCCAGGTCATCTCGCTTGGCAGCCCGATCCATGACGATCGCCGCCATACCAATGCCAGCCGCCTGTTCGAATTTCTGAATGGTAAGGAACCTGAACCGGTCAAGCACGGCCGCTTTACCGGGCTGGACCAGGCCCCGCCGGTGCCCACCACATCGGTCCTGACCCGCACTGATGGCATCGTTCACTGGCGCGGATCGGTGCAGCATGCCGATCGCGGGCATGACCAGACCGAAAATATCGTGGTGCATGCCAGCCATTGCGGACTGGGGGTCAACCCCAGCGTCATGGTAGTGCTGGCAGACCGTCTGGCGCAGGCCGACGGCACGTGGGAGCCGTTCAAGCCGCGGCTCAGCCAGCGTTGGATGTTTCCTTCGCAGCGCCTGCATTGATGTCGACCCTACATCTGGTTGACCCCAGCCTGTTGCCGCTGCTGGAGCTAATGCCCGGCGGCGGCTTCACGGCTGAAAACCTGCCGGAAATCCGCGTCCAGTCTGAACAGCGCTTTGCCTTCCTGGGCGAACCGGTTCTGAAGCCGGCAGTCCGCACGATCGACGGTCCGGGCGGTCCGCTTGAACTCTATTGCTACGATCCAACGCCGGGCCAGACCGGACGCGCCGCGCTCTATCACATCCATGGCGGCGGGATGGTGATCGGTTCGGCCAGATCGATGCAGCATGGTCCGGCCGGCATGGCGGCGGCGCTGGGCATTCCGGTGATCTCGGTTGAGTATCGGCTCGCGCCCGAACACCCGTTTCCCGCCCCGCAAGATGATTGCCTGGCGGGTCTGCAATGGGTGGCGGCCCATGCGCCGGAACTGGGCGTGGATCCGGCGCGGATCGGCATCGTTGGTGAAAGTGCCGGCGGCGGTCTGGCGGCCGCAACGGCCCTGATGGCGCGCGATCTGGGCGGACCGGCGCTCGCTGCGCAGTTCCTGGTTTTTCCGATGCTGGATCACCGCACCGGCAGCGCCAATTGCCCCTATGCCAATCCCACCACCGGCGAATTCGTCTGGACGCGGGACAGCAACCGGTTTGGCTGGGGCGCGCTGCGCGGCGCATATTCGGTGGACGACCACCGCAAAGGCTGGTTTTCGCCCAGCCTGGCGGACAGCTTGTCAGCGCTGCCGCCAACCTGGATCGGTACCGGCAGCCTTGACCTGTTTCTGGATGAAAACCTGGACTATGCGCGCCGCCTGATCGCGGCTGGGATTCCGGTGGAGCTGCATTCCTACCCCGGCGCGATCCACGCATTTCAGGCGATCGCCGATGGCCACCTGGCGCAAATGTTCAATCGCGACCTGCTGGGCGCGGTGGCGCGCTGGCTCCAGATCTGATCACGCCAGCCGGGAACAGCACAAGGGGCGACATTATGCCGCCCCTTGCCCTTTGTTCAGCGAATACCCGGTGTTCAGTACGCGCGTCCGCCGACGTTGACGTTGCGGATGCGTCCGTCGCGATCGATCGTGCAGCTGAAATCGCCGCCCGCCGCGCGGCCCGTCACGCGCCAGCCTTCGCCGTCGCGATTGACCGAATCGACTTCGGCATTGCGGCCCGCCCCGCGGCTGACTTCGCCCAGGCAGCGGCTGATCGCGGCGTTGACGCCGGTTCCTTCCTGCCATTCCGGGCGGTCATCGCGTTCATAGCGATCGTCCTCGTAACGGGCGTCCTCGTAACGCCGGTTGTCGCGGCGTTCATAGCGTTGCTTCTTGTTGTTGCTGCTGGCAGCGCTGGCGATCGCAGCGATCCCGCCAAGGATCAGGATGCCAGTGATCACGTCACCCGCGTCAACCCGGTCGCGGTGGCGATAACCACCCCAACCCCAGCCGCCACCGGCGAAAGCCGGGGTTGCAACCATTGAAAATGCAGCCGCCGATGCAAGAAAGGCAGCGAAACGCGAAGTCTTGCGCGTCATGGTAGTAAGCCCTCCAGCAGGCATGCGCCCCGGCCCGTGCCGCTGGCCCGCAATGCCCCATTGCAGATAAGACTAGGCGGTTCAGGCTTTCTCGTGCCTGAACCGCCCGTCTGTCAGATCAACCTGGCCTTAGAGGCCGCGGATCCCGTCGATATCAAGGTCAACCACCCGGCCGCCCTCGATCTTGCACTTGAACGAACCCGAGTCATACCCGCGCATCGAGCTGTTCCAGCCGCGATAGTCACCGCCCCAGCCGCGTCCGTACTGGTTGTCGCCGCGGCGCCAGTCACGGCCCTGGGTGTTGACCGCAACCCGGCCCTTCACTTCCAGACCATAACGGGTCTGCTTGATATCGCGGACGTCAGTCACGTCGGCCCGGCCATAGCGCTGGGCGGCATAACGTTCGGTCGCCTGGACACATTGGGCAATCGCCTGGCGCGGGTTCTGCCGATAGCCATAG
>JAFLDC010000040.1 GCA_017302775.1 Sphingomonadales bacterium | reverse complement strand
GCCTCATCCGGTCGTAGCATAAGTTCATTGGCATAATAGGGGTGGTTTCCGAACTGCATGGCAGTTCGACTGTCAAGAACCTTGCTACGAGGGGAAACAAAGACATCCTCGGCGGCTACAAGGTAAGCATTGATATTATCAGTTTCCCTGACGGTTGTCGTGCCGTCATCATCAACGGAAAATATCTTGCGCGGCGCGCCGTTACGCTTGGTCAACCCTACAATGGAAACGGTGACACCTGCATTGTGGCTGGCAAGGTTCGCCCACTTGAACGATTGATAGGCGAAAGAAATTGAGACATCGCGCGAAAAGATGACGGGCCACAGCGAAGAGACCTGTATGCCTTGACAGATTGAATTGGTTGAAACGAACGCGGCGTCCGATAGTGTTGCCGACATATAATCGGCAGCCTTCATAAACCATCCAGATACGTAATCGAGAGATAGCGTGTCTTTGCAACGTCCTGAAAATACTGCTTTCAGTTCAGCCTTCTGGTCGTCAGATTGGTATTTCCTGCCAAGGTATGGTGGGTTGCCGCAGATGTATGTTTCGCCACCTTCATTCTCAAAGTCTATCTGCGCTTGATCTAGAGGTGTCTCGAAAAGATCGTCTCCGACCAGCTTCACGCCAATGCCTGTGGGCGGACAAATACTCAGCCAGTCGAGACGGAGTGCGTTGCCGCACGTAATCCAATTCTGTGCGTTCAGTGGTAGAAACTCGGCTAACGCGAGCTTCTGTCCGCGATACATTACATCGCACTGAAACTCTGCGATGATGAGCGCGAGACGTGCGATCTCGGCGGGGAAATCGCGCAACTCTATCCCGCGAAAATTGGTGAGCGGAATCTCGGAATCTCGTCCTGCTTCGTCGCGCCGCCTGTTAATCTCGGCTTCGATCTCGCGCATTTCCTTGTAGGCGATGACAAGAAAATTGCCGCTGCCACAGGCCGGGTCAAAGACACGGATGCGCGCCATACGGTTGCGCAGATTGAGCAGTTTGCGCCCGTTGTCGCCCGCTTCCTCAAGCTGCTCGCGCAGGCTGTCGAGAAACAGCGGATTGAGAACTTTCAGGATGTTGGGGCGGCTGGTGTAGTGCATCCCGAGCGCACCGCGCTCCTCATCGTCGGCAACGGCCTGAATCATTGACCCGAAAATGTCTGGATTGATCTGCGTCCATTTCAGGCCGCCGATGTGCATGAGGTAAGATCGGGCGATGCGGCTGAAACGCGGCACCTCAAGGCTGCCGGAAAACAGGCCGCCGTTGACGTAGGGAAACACGTTCGCCCAGGAACGGATGCCCGCCGCTTCGCGGTCGGCAATCGCCGTATTCATGGCGCGGAAGATTTCGGCGATCACCTCGTGGGTGTTCGTTGCATCCTTGGCGCTCATCTGATCGACCGTGGCGGTGAACAGGCCGGTTCCGTTGAAAATGTCGGTGTCTTCGGCAAAAAAGCAAAAGATAAGCCGCGCCATAAAATGGTTCATGTCAGGGCGGCGGTCGGCACTGCCCCATGCGGGGTTATCTTTCAGAAGCTCCACATAAAGGCGATTGAGGCGGCTGGTGGCGCGAATATCAAAGGCGCTGTCCCGCACCTGCTTGACGGTGCTGATCCCTGCCAACGGCAGGAAGAACCCGAAATGCTCAGGGAACTCTGAAAAGGTGCAAGCGACGGTCTCGCCGCTTTCGATGTCCTCGGCCTCGAACATATCGCCGTCCGTGGCAAGGATGAATTGGGCCTTGGCCTTGGTTGTCGCGGGGCTGGCTTTGAGGCGCGCCAACGTGGCCGCAACATCTCCTTTAGAGGCAACGGCAAGGTGGATATTGTTGCGCTGAAGGATGCCGCCAACGTCGGAACTATTGGAGTGTCCGTCGCGTAAGCGTTTAATTGTGGCTGGCTTGTTTCCGAACGCTTCAAGGAACTGAAACGGAAACTCTGCGGGATCAAACGGGCTTTCTGCCAGTGCCGAAACGGCTTCTTCAATTTCGACGGCGTTCATTATTACGCGTTTCCAAATCTCTACTATGCAAATTCAGGTTTGCGACCTTTAAGGGAAGTCTGACGGTCGAATCTCCCCTCCCGCGCAGACATCGTGAAGCCATAGCTGAATCATGGCAGGGTGGCTATCTTGCCACAGCGGGCGGGTAATTTTATTTCGTTGTAAGCTCAAATGCTTGGCTTATAGCGTCTATTGCATCCACGGCGGTTTGAGGAAATTCCGCGCTTTGAACCGCGCCCGCAAGCGGCGCCGCGATACCTTTGCCGGTTTCGGGCTGGGTGCCATTGGCGGGGCGAGGAACATCGAGCCGAAGTCCGCGCCATCATCGGCACCTTCGGCACCGCTGCGCGATGTCGAGAAGAATGCGGAGGTGATTTCGGTATGGCTGGCGCTGCCAGCCCCGCCCTTGCCCTTCTTCGCTGGGCGAGCTGCCACGACCATGAATCGCGACACCAATGATGGGATCACGGCAAGGGTATGGCGCAAGAAGCGCGATACCGATTTCGCGGCTTGGGGCACAAGGCTGGCAATCTGCTGGATCAGCAGGCCCGGTTCCGATTGCAAGAAGCGCGAGCCCGTCAGCGTGCGCGGGGATCGCGCTCCGGCCCTTCGCGGTCCTTGGCCAAGGCATCCCTGCGTCGCTGCTCATATTCGCGCTCAAGCGCAATTGCGCGCTGCTCGTCCTCGACGCGCCGTTTGAGATCGCGGGATTGCTCGTCCAACAGGTCAGCGCGCTCACGTCCCTGCCGATCAATAAGCGTGTCGATCTCGGCGCGCTGGGCGGCGTTGAGGCCGGACACCATGATGCGGACTTCATCATTGCGGCGATCCTCGGCATCGCGGGCGCGTTCGGCCTCATCGATAAGACGTTGGCGGCGCGCTTCTTCGTCCACGGTTTCGCGGATGGTGCGGATCAGCCGGGTGATCCCGCCCGGTTCCTGCGGACGTTCTTTGATCGTGCGTTGCGCCTGCTCCTGTGCGAATGACAAGATGACTTTATCGGCGGCGGCTTGCTGGTTTTCCTGCAAGGTTTGGACCTCGCGGGCATGCCGCAATTCCTGCTCTTTCAGCTCGGCGCTGTGACGCTCGATGATCGCGCGGCGAAGCGAGGCGACGCGCTCGCGGTCGGCCACGGACTCTTGCTGCGGGGTATTGTCGCGCTCGGGCGTGGACGGTTCAGGCTTGTCCTGTTCTGGCGTTGGCTGCGCACGGGTGGCTTCGCGGATGGCGGCGCGGGCCTCCTTCACGCTGGGCAGCAATTCTGGGTCGATGTCGGCCATGAAGGCGCGCAAGTCTTTGGCCTTCACGCCGGGAAGCTGGCGGCCAAGGCTGTGGGCCTTGGCGTCGTCATCAAGGATCACGAAGTCACGACGGTCGCCGCGCGCCAGCACATAGCCCGCATCCTCCAGCGCGGCCTTGAACGCGGGGCCACTATCGCTGGCCTCATAAAGCGCCGTGACCTGCGCCTTGCGTTCGCGATGGTCGATGCCGCCGCGTTCGCGCTGTTGCCATTCGTCGTGGTTGACCTCGGCGGTGGGAAACTCGGGCTGGGCGTCGCGGTCACGCTTGGCGTGTTTGCCGGGCACATGCTCATGCCCGAACTCTTGCTCCATGCGGAGGCTGGCGCGTTCATGGGCCTGATAATTCATGCTGTCGGAGCGCAAGGTCATGGTGTCCATGTCGGCGCGTGCCCAGACGACATGGATATGCTCGCGCCCGTTCTTTTCGTGCATCACGACGGCACGGGGTTGGCCCTGAAGGCCCAGCTCCTCTTCCAAAATATCGACGGCCCGCATCCATTGCTGCGGGGTCATTTCATATTTGGCGTCGGGGTCGATGTTGGCATGGTATAGACCGAGTTTGCCTTTGGTGGCGAGGGTGTAGGTCTGCCAGTCGCGGAAGGCTTCGGCGGGGGTGCCTGCGGAATCCAGTTGCAGGATTTCGATGCGCTCGTTGGTATCGGCGCGGCCAAGGTGTTGGGCGAGCTGGCTAGCGCCCGCCCGGCTTTTTCCCTTGATGATCACCGGCGTTCTCCATGCCGAGGGCTTCATAGATCGCGCCAATTACCGCATGGTATTCGTGCAGGGCATCGCGCAGCACGGGCACATCAATGTCGATGCCGAGATTGGTGTTGCGGGCGATCTGGTTGAGGTTGTTGCCGACGCGGTTCATGGCAGCCATAAGCTGCGCAAGGGCGGCATGTTCAATGGGGCGACGGCGACGCGCACGGGGGCCAGCTTCGTTGAGGCCAGCAGCACGGGCAAACGCTCCGACTGCGAGGCCAGCACGCGAAGCCCGTTCCTGATACCGGGCGTATTCTTCGTCGGTCACACGGAACGTAATGAGGCGCTTCCGTTGCCGTTTGTCACTTCCTGTCGCCACCCGCCCTCCTGTTATGAAGGGTTCCAAGGCACCGCCTTGGTCGGTTGCAGGCGCGAAATGCCTGCCGGGGGGCCGGGGTTCGCAATCCCCGGTCTGGGTTCCAAGGGGCATGAAAGCCCTTTGGTTGTAGCCGCTGCAATCAGCGGTCGGTGGGTTTCCAAGGGAGCGCGAAAGCTCCTTTGGAGGGATGACGAACAGATGCGGGGGGCGCATATGTTCATCATCCCGGTCCAGGGTGCATGGGGAGGGAAATCCCCTGCTCTGGAGGTTCCACAGGAGGGCACGAAGGCTCTCCTTGGTCGGGGATGCAACGGGGTCGAAGAACCCCTTGCCAAGACGCGCGGTAATACCGCGCATGGCTTGCATCTCCTGTTATTAGCATAACATGAGTTTGTGCAACTGTGAATTGTTAGGGGGATACGGGGTGCAGTTAGCGTAGTGGTTTAAGGCTATGGCGCATACGCTTGTATGCGACTGATCTTGCCGTGTCGCCAATTCTGCGCCTTGGGCGTCCGCCACCATCCCGTTGGAGACCAGCGACGGACAACATCATTAGAGCAGATTCGCCCGGAAATTTCCTTGCGTCTTGTGATGCGGCACGTTGCTACTTTGCGGCCTGTTCCTGCCCGTCCGCACCCTGCCTGTAGGGGTTGGGGTCGATCACCAAGGGGTGCGAATAATAGAGCTGCATCGCCCCTTCCCGGTACGGCAGGAACTCATCTCGGATTGCCCAATAGCCCACACCCCATACCTGAAACGGACGCCCGGCGGGCGGCAGCACAATGGCCTTCTCCCGCCCGAGCTGCATCACCTCGTCAGGGGTGAGCAAGGCGCGGCCCATCTCGCCATATGCCTTGCCGCTGGTGGGTTCGCCCTGTCCGGTCTGCCCTTCGTTCACCGTTGCGGTGCCGACGGTGCGCTGGCCAAGGGTGTCGGAGACATACTTGGCTGTGTCGTAGTCGCGCACGTTGCACAGCCATTTCCAGCCGCAATTGGCAAGGATCGTGCGCGACTCCTCGCCGTAGGTGGCTTTAAGCTGCCCCAGGTCCTGCACGATCAGGGTGTAATCGAGGCCATAGCCGCTCATGGTGGCAAGGTCGGTCGGCAGGTCGGGAATCCTCCCGAGCGCCGGTAGCTCGTCAATCAGCATCATGCCGCGTATCTGCCCGCGCGGCTTGGCCGTGCGGAAGGCATGGGCGAAGGCGGCGAGCATGAGGCGCAGCCATGTCGCCTGCGCTTTCATGCGGTCGGGCGGTATGACCAGAAACACGGTTTCCGATCTGTGCGGGAACGTGCGCAAATCGAAGTCGGAAGTAGCCGATGTTGCTTCTTTCAGGCGCTCGTCGCTGATGAACCGCGTGGCTTCGGCCAGCGTGCGCAGGATCGAGGGCATGTCGCGGGAGTCCCCCGACGACAGGAACGGTCCGATGTTCTCGGCAATCGCACCGCCATAGGCGGTGCTGGCCGCCATCGGTATGAAGTATTCCTTCTCAAGCCGGTCCTGTGGAAGCGTGACGATCTGGCGCACCCGCGCCAGCGTTTTTCGTTCGCGGTCGCTGTCGTTGTCGGCCAGCCATAGAAGCACGGCGGTCAGGATCGCCGTGGCGCTACCTTCCCAATAGGCGTTGCGCGGGTCGCCGCTGCGGGCGCAGATGCTTTCCGCCATAGTATGCGCGATGCTGGCGGCGTCGGGATCGCCGCGCCGGATCGCGTCGAGCGGATTGTAGCGCGACGTTGGCAAACCACGTTTTGCCAGTTCATCGTCAAGCACCCCCCACGGGTTGAGAACGTGGACCTTGTGACCGGGCAGTGCTGCGCGCTGCCTCCCCGCGATGGCGGCGTTCTCACCCTTAGGGTCGATAACCAGCATCGAGCCATCATAGCGCAGCAGGGTCGGCACGATGATGTTGGTGCCCTTGCCGGTTCGCGTCGGGGCCATAATGAGGGTATGCGCCTCGGGCTTGGTGAACACGGGCGCGGTTTTCACCTGACCATCAACATGATGTGGCCACGCATATTTGCCGAGAAACACACCGAACAATGGCTCAAGCGGATGAACATCCAAGTTCATCGCGCCCCATGCAGCCGAGCCGTGGTTGTCCGACAGCGGCGGCCTGCCGCCGCCCTTGCTGTTCCTTGTGAACATCATGCTGATGAGGATCAGCACGAGCAGTATTGCGCCGATGATCGGCACCAGCGTTCGATAGCTCACGCCATCTTTTTCGATCTCCCGCGCGCGTTCAGCGGCTTCGCGTTGCTCGCGAAGTTGCGCCTGATACTGCTTGTGCCCGGCGCGGCTCCCACCGACTCCGGTGGTGTCAACGAAACGCTCGCGGAAACCCTCGGGGAAATAAAGCGTCGCTGTATCCTGCGCGCGTTCAAGATCGTGCTCGTAGTGAACGCGCGTGCGGTTAAACGTCTCTGCCCGCGTTGTGCACCAGAACTGCCAGCGGGCGCAGGTGTCCGTGAAGGTCGCCTGCATCCGGTCACGCAGGTCGTGGAAGTGCAGCCAGTAGCGGGCGTGCAGTTGCGCCACATCTGCGGGCCAGTGATCTTTATCAGTGGCTCCCGTTGGACCCTGCAATCCTTCAAGGGCGTTGGCAAGCATCGCCATACGGCCCGCTTGCCTTCCCGCAAGCTCAACGTCGCTGACGCCGCTGCTTGTCGCAGCAAGATCGGCGCGCACCCGCTGCGGGTCGGGAAAAGATTGCCGGTCATTGGTGCGCGGTGACGCGCCGATGATGCGGTTGGCCCTGCGCCCCGCCTCCTGTCGGATGGCGCGGCCTTGCCCTGTTCGGTCTGCTTGCGCGTAGTTCTCGGAAAGCCGCTGCCGACTGAGGGTAAGCTTGTCGGCGGCAAAATCGTCAGGCACGTCGGCACGGGCACGCTCGCGCTCGATCAGCGCGATGTCCGTCAGCGCATAGGTGATCCCACGGGTGATCTGGGCACGGTCTTGGGCGTGGCTGGCGACGGGCCAGGCAAGGCAGAAGGCGATCAACAGCCAAAGACGAGCAATGCGATTCAAGCAGTTCCTAACGCACAAGATTCAGACTCTCTTTTCAGCGTCATTTTTGTGTTTGTTCAAGACTTTCTGATGCGGGTGCCAAGGTGCGGCACATTTTCTCCCTGTGCCGACGCCACACGGGCCTTCTTCATGGGCATCCTTGCAGGGGATTTGCCTTTTGGGCCGCAAGCCACTTCGCGGCTTCTCCGCTGCGCTCCGCCAAGTGCGGCCAAGGCAAACGCCCTGCGCCCTGTCTGCCATGAAGGCCCGCGATGGTCGCGACTACAGACTGGGAGAAAAATCATGTCGTTGTTTATCACCCCCGCTGAACTCGTTGGCATGAACGAACAGGAACTCCGCGCTCTCTACGGTCGCCTTCTGAACGATCTGCGCCGTAACCCGCAGTCTCGCTTCTTGACCTCCGACGTTCAAATCTCGCTGCGCCACGTCGAGCAGGCTTTGGCCTGCCTCGCGCAACGCCCTCGTCCCCCGCAGGGTCCGCGTTTCTGACGGAAGTGCAAAGCGACGCGCCGCCGACATCGCCGGCGGCGCGCGCGCTGGCCTAGTATTCACTGGCCAGCATGATGGTGAGGACTCGGGTTGTCTGGGCGGGATCCGCTGGACACTCAGAGCCGTAACGGCAATCCCGGTCGTAATAGTCGATCTTCCAAAAGACCTTGCGATTATCGACGGTGACACAGCCGAAGTCGTGTTCGCCGTATGGATCGTTATCAGCGCTGAAATCGGTGAAGCGTTGCACCGCTTCCACGCAGCCGCTGGTGAAAGTGTCACCAAGGGCGATGATGCCCTCGGTGATCAGGACGCGCCCGCCGATGAAGCAAGTGCGGAACAGGTCGTTCAGCTCGCGGATGCGCGATGCGGTGTGAAGGGGCGCGCTCATACCAGACCTCCTTGCGCCGCATTGCGGTCAGCTTTGGGGGTGAAGGCGCGGGCAACCAGACGACCCTGCAACGGGATCGCGTTGCAGCGCATGTTGAAGCCCTTGCCGTCCTGATGCAGCCACGCGGCCCCGATGCGGGTCCAGCGGGCATCCTTGCCGTCACCTTCCACGCACCAGAGCATGAAAGCGGGTGAATTTTGATCGACGTTCGCCATTGTCATTCTCCTTGAGATTGGAGGCGCGCAGACCATCTGCGGCCTCATGGGGAGAAGTCGGCGCGGCCCATCAAGCCGGTGGTCAACGCCGGGCGAAGCCCGCCCGAAGGTGCAAGCTGCACAAGCCAAAGCGAAGCGAGAGGCGCGGAAGCGCAGGCGATTGACGACAGGCGGGGCTGTGCCAGAAGCGACCCAATAAGAGGCCGTAATGGACTGAAACGTGCCTTCCCTTGCTCTCAAGGAGTCAAAGGCGATCGTGAAAATTCATCGTGCCGTTGCTGCAAGTTTCGGGGTGGTGACGGCATGAAACCCCCGCCCGCCATCGGTGGCGGGCTGCATCATATCGGCATGTCAGGGGTTGTACCGCTTATGTTGAGGTTTCGGGTGCGAGGGCGTAGCTGGTGCTGCGCCCGCCCCCCGGCTCTTTGACCAAGATGCCGCGCTGGACGAGATCGGTAATGTCGCGCAGCGCAGTATCGGGCGATGTTTTAGCGATAGTCGCCCATTTTGCATTGGTCAGTTTGCCGTCGAAGCCATCGAGCAAGCGATTAAGCATTTTGCGCTGGCGGTCGTTCAAGGGCTGGTCAGCGACTGCATCCCAGAACCGCGCCTTTCGCATGACGCTGGCGAGGATGATTTCGGCACCGTCGAAAGCGCGATCCAAACAGCCGATGAACCAGAGTAGCCAAGGCGTGATGTCCACGTCGCCCTTCTGCGTAGATTCCAGCATGTCGTAATAGGCGTTGCGCTCGGTCCTGATCTGCGCGGACATGCTGTAGAACCGCTGCGCTGTGCCTTCCGCGCGCGCAAGCGCAAGGTCGGCAATGGCGCGGGCAATACGGCCATTGCCATCGTCAAATGGGTGGATGGTAACAAACCACAGGTGCGCGACACCGGCTTTCAGGACGGGGTCGGGCTGGGCAGTTTCAAACCATGTGAGGAACTTCTCCATATCAGCATCAAGCCGCTCGGCATCTGGCGCTTCATAATGGACGCGCTCGCGGCCAATCGGCCCTGATACAACCTGCATCGGGCCATCGTCGCCGGTGCGCCAAGCGCCCACTGTGATTTTGCTCATGCCGCTGCGCCCTGTCGGAAACAGGGCAGCGTGCCAGTCATGCAGCCGCTCGGCGGTCAGCGGCGCGGCATAGTTCTGCGTAGCGTCGAGCATCATTTCAACAACGCCTTCGACGTTGCGATCCGCTGGAACCAAGCCGCCAATGTCCATTCCAAGGCGTCGGGCGATGGACGAGCGAACCTGATCGCGGTCCAGCACTTCGCCTTCGATCTCGCTCGATTTGATGACATCTTCGGTGAGGGCTTGCAGCACGGCTTCTTCGCGCAGCGGAAACCCAAGGGCTTCCATGTGCCCGATCAATCGCCCTTGGCGATGGCGCACGGCGGCAAGCGGCTGGGCAAGCTGCTCGTCGCTCCAACGCAGATTTGGCCAATCGGCTCGTTCATGGATATAGGTCATAATCACCGCACCTTCTGCGGCGATTATAGCCGGTATTCACCGCACAGCGCAAGGATATTCGCCGCACGATGTGCGGTGAATAACCCATCCATTCGCCGCAAGTCGAGAAAACTAGGCCCTAAGTCTATGCGCGGGCTTAGTATTTCCTAAAGCAAAACTGTTAGCACTTGCAGCAATTGTCTATTTTCGGGTAAGGTCGCGTCAAGACGGACCCGTCAATCGGGTGGCTCGGCCGGGCGCCTATCCCTCGGACAACCAAACAGCGACACAGGCATCGCTCCGAGAGCTGGCTTCAGACGCCGGTGTGAACAGCCTCCGCTTTAAATTCTCTAGGTTTAATGAATGATCTCACTCGCCACGCTTCGCCGCGAATGGCTTTCTAACCCGCGCGGGGACATCCTTGCGGGCATCGTTGTTGCACTTGCGCTAATTCCCGAAGCTATCGGGTTTTCGATTATCGCAGGTGTCGATCCCAAGGTCGGCCTTTATGCCTCCTTCTCGATTGCCGTGATTACGGCATTAATCGGCGGGCGGCCCGGCATGATTTCGGCTGCCACCGCCGCTATTGCGGTGCTGGTTTTGCCGCTGATCCGCGATCACGGCGTTGAATATCTTTTTGCCGCCACCGTGTTGATGGGGATCATTCAGGTGATCGCAGGCTTCCTGCGCCTCGATCTTCTGATGCAATATGTCTCACGGTCGGTGATTACAGGGTTTGTCAACGCACTCGCGATCCTCATTTTTATCGCCCAGCTTCCGCAACTGACTGGCGTGACGTGGGTGACTTACGCGATGGTCGCGGGTGGCCTTGCCATCATCTATCTCTTTCCGCGACTGACCAGAGCGGTGCCGTCACCGCTGGTCGCCATTGTCGTTCTTACAACGATCTCAATCTACGGCGGCCTTGGTGTGAACACGGTGGGCGATATGGGCCAACTGCCCTCTTCGCTCCCCTTCTTTGCTCTTCCCAATGTGCCACTTACATTTGAGATGTTTCAGATCATCCTGCCTTACTCACTGACAATGGCAGCGGTGGGTTTGCTCGAATCCATGATGACAGCTCAAATTGTGGACGATTTGACCGACACGCCAAGCGACAAGCGACAAGAGTGCAAAGGTCAAGGTATCGCAAACTTCGTCACCGGCTTCTTTGGGGGCATGGGCGGCTGCGCCATGATCGGGCAGTCAGTCATCAACGTCAAATCAGGTGGTAGTACACGTCTTTCGACGATGGTTGCAGGCTGCTTCCTACTCTTCCTGATCGTCGCTCTTGGCCCTTTGGTGAGCAAAATCCCAATGCCCTCACTTGTTGCTGTGATGATCATGGTTTCGATTGGCACGTTTAGCTGGGGTTCGATCCGAAACCTGCGCAGCCATCCGTGGCAATCATCCGTCGTGATGATCGTTACGGTCGTCGTCGTCGTCTGGACGCATGACCTTGCTCAAGGCGTTCTTGCCGGTGTCATCCTGTCAGGATTGTTCTTCGCCAGCAAAGTGAAGCGCCTGTTCAATGTCGACTCCGCTCTGTCGGCAGACGGACAGACGCGCACCTACAACGTGACCGGGCAGGTTTTCTTCGCATCGGCTGACCGATTTGCTGAGGCCTTTGACTTCAAGGAAGTCATCGACGCTGTGGTGATCGACGTGTCAGGAGCACATTTCTGGGATATTTCAGCAATTGGCGTGCTGGATAAAGCCATCCTGAAATTCCGCCGCGAAGGCACGGAGGTCACGATTGTCGGCCTCAATCAGGCGAGCGCCACAATGGTGGATCGCTTCGCCATCCACGACAAACCGGGTGCGAGCGAACAGCTCGCCGGACATTGAGGAGAGCCGAAATGAACCAGATTCTCGCATGTATTGATGCGTCGTCCTACGCGAACAGCGTCATTGACCTGACCATCTGGGCGGGCAAGCGGCT